>WLLG01000289.1 GCA_009700815.1 Actinomycetota bacterium | reverse complement strand
GATAACCATGTCATGTCCTCTGTGGTGCCCTCCTTATAAGAGAAGTGCGCAGCTACCCCCCATTCGGCGCGGTTATGCATCTCTGGAGTGCGTATCTGCACCTCGATGGGCTTGCCCTCTGGACCGATCACTGTGGTGTGCAGCGACTGATACAGGTTGAACTTGGGCATAGCGATGTAATCCTTGAACCGTCCCGGAACAGGAGTCCACATGGCATGGATTGACCCGAGCGCTGCGTAACAATCCTTGGAACTATCAACTACGAGTCGGATGCCAATCAGGTCGAAGATCTCTTCAAAGGCTTTGCCTCGAACCACCATTTTTTCATAAATCGACCAGAGGTGCTTTGGGCGACCAGTGACAGCCGCAGTGATATTCACCTCTGCTAGACGGTCTCTGATTTCGTCGATGACTGCGTCGACATAGGCATCACGTTCGGGTGCACGTTCAGCCACCATATGGTCCACCTCGGCGTATCGCCGAGGGTAGAGCGAGGAAAAGCAAAGGTCTTCGAGTTGTTGGCGGATCTCTTGCATCCCAAGGCGATGAGCAAGCGGTGCATAAATATCAAGGGTTTCTTGGGCAGTTCGCTCTTGTTTCCAAGCCGGAAGCGCAGCAATAGTACGCATGTTGTGAAGCCGGTCAGCGAGCTTGATGACGAGCACCCGCAAGTCTTTTGCCATCGCCACGAGCATCTTGCGCATCGTGGCTGCCTGCTGCGCCTCTTTGGTATCGAAGTGAATCCGCTCAAGCTTGGTGACCCCGTCCACAATGGCGGTGAGTTCGGCTCCGAATTTCTCTTCGAGCTCCTCGAGGGTGATCACAGTGTCTTCCACAGCGTCGTGCAGCAGTGCTGCCGCAATGGTGACGTCGTCCATTCCATAGCGGGCGACGATGCCAGCCACTGCAAGAGGATGTGTGATGTAAGGCTCGCCTGATCGTCGCAGTTGCCCTTGATGCGCGCCGGCGGCCATGCGATAGGCCTCGGAAATGACCTCAGTTGAGCGTTTCGGATGGAACTTCCGATACTGCTCAATGATCTCTTGAACCTCCATCGCTGGGGGCTGGCTATGACGACGCCAAGGAAGAACCCTTGTCACTGTTGCCATGGGTCACCTCCTGTGGGCTCGGTCCGACTACTCCTACGCTACCGAGCCGAAAGGCTCTTGGGGAGCGCGGCCTCAGGTCTTCTTTTTCTTTCTTGGCCGCGGAGGGTGGCCACCGATGTTCGTGGTCAGCGCCGGAGCACTTGAACCGGCTGCCACAGTGGGCCTAACCACTCCTGGACGAGTCGATCCGGAGGCAGGTGCACCCGTCACATTCACTCCATGCCAAGCGGTTTCGTTTGGATCGATACCTTTGGCAATCATGCGGGTCCGAATCTCTTTGTAGCGAGGCTCACGCTCTTTGAGAACTGCTGTCAGCGGAGTGGCTACAGCGATCGAGGAGTACGCGCCCGAGGCCAACCCAATCAGGAGGGCAAGAGAGAAGTCACCCAAGGTCGGCTCACCAAAGATGTATTTGCCCACCACCAACATGGACAGAACAGGAATGAGCGTGACTGTGGTGGTGTTCACCGAGCGCATCAAGACTTGATTGAGCGATCGGCGCACGATGCCGTTGTAGGTGTACTGACCCGTCCTAGTGAGTTTGACCCCATTCTCCTGCAATCGGTCATACACAACAATGGTGTCGTAGAGGGAATAGCCAAGGATGGTGAGAAATGCAATCACCGTGGCAGGAGATACCTCTAGGTGGAACACCGAGTAAAAGCCCACAGTAATGATGATGTCGTGGAACACAGCCACCATGGCAGAAGCAGCCATCTTGGGTTCGAGTCGCCAAGCAATGTAGGCGGCAACAAGCACCATAAAGATAATGAGCGAGTTGCGCGCTGATTTGGTGATGTCCTTACCCCAGGACGGACCGACTGTGGTGACTGCGACTTCGGTGACATCTATGTTTGCAGCCTCGGCAAGAGCGGCAACCACCTTTTGGCTTTCCTCAATGGTGTCGACTCGGCCCGAGATACGCACCAGCCGCACACCATCGGTGGTCGTGGCTACTTGGTACTTCTCGCCGGCATTGGTGCCAAAGGTGTCGAGCACAGTGGTTGCTTCATCAGTGGTGAAAGTTTTCGAGGGCACCTCCCAGATAGATCCACCCTCAAAATCAATAGACAAATCAACACCCTGCACGGCAATCGAGAGAATCGATCCGATGACGAGAATGATCGAAACAATGCCAAGAGGAATCCAACTACGTTGAAAATTGAAGTCGTTTTCTCCCCGGTACACCTTGGATAGCGAGTTCATGAGAGATCCTTTCCTGCTGGCACGGCAACCTTCTTGGAAGCAGCAACTGCAATTCGCCCATCGCTGTATCCCTCCAAGTCATCAACCGGAATTCCGAACCGCTTCGGATACTCACCGAACTTGGACCGAGCGAAGACCACTACTGCTGGGCGTAAGAAGAAGTACGCAGTGAAGAGGTCGAGCAGCGTCGCTACACCAAGGTAGAAGGCGAAGCCGCGTACTGGGCCAATCGACAACCAGTACAACACCCCTGCACCAATCAGAGAGGCCATATCGGCCTTCACGATGGTGGAATAGGCCGAAGTGAAGGACTTGTCGGCAGATGACCGCAAGGAAGAACCGTTTCGTACGTCCTCTTTCAGGCTTTCGTAGAACACAATGCTGGAATCCAACGAGATACCAATTGAGGCGACGATGCCAACCACCCCCGCAAGTGTCACGGTGGCCTGCAGATTGCTCATGATGACCCAGAGCATCGAGGCCGACAGGCTCAGGCTCACAGCGGTGACCAAGCCGAGCAGTCGGTAGTACAACATCAGATAAGACAGAACAATCAGTACGCCGATGAGGCCTGCAATGATTCCCGCCTCGAGTGCGCCTTGACCAAGGGTTGCAGAGATGGTTTCGGCTTGCTGCGGCTCGAGTTGTATGGGTAGGGAGCCGTAACGAAGAGCGACAGAGAGCGACTCGGCCTCGTCCTTGGTAAAGCTGCCCGAAATTTGAATGGAGTCGGCATCGAAGGATGGCGTGTTAATGGTTGGCGCAGAGAGAACCACACCGTCAAGAACAATTCCGAGTTGCCCCTTGCCGCCTCCTTGGTCAGGACATGTCGGATCACCTGCGTAGCATTTCGCTGCGATTGCATTGAACGCATCGATATTGTCCACTCCGGCCTTGAAAGATGGATTCACCGTCCACTTTCCGTCTTGTCCCAGACTTGCCGTTGCCCCTTTGACTGCCCGGCCATCTACTGCAACTGGCCCAAGCTTGTAGACCGTTCCGTCTTCGCCCTTCAGGGTGACCTCAGCCTCGGGAGTTTGTTCGGCTGTAGGTGTGAGCTCAGCCGCTAGTTGCGTTTCGGTTTGGTACAACTCGGCAAATTTGGGGTCATAGACGTTCACGCCCCACTGGTTCAGCGGAGTAGGCGGAATTGTTGTGGTGGGTGAAGCCGTAGTCGCAGGCTCGCTGGTTGGCACAGGATCGGCACCTGGAGGAGTTTCCTGCGAGGCTGCGCGACCGGCCAAGAACGACCTACCGCCGCCGCTAGGTGCCTGAGTCGTGTCCGTCGATGCTGGCTCGGTTACTACGGTTGCCTCTGCGGGTGCCGCTGCTGGGGCGTTGGGGTCAACAGCAGGAGTTGTGGGGCTCTTTGCCTGTTCATCAGCCACGACCTGGGCCGTGGTGACCCCAT
>WLLG01000288.1 GCA_009700815.1 Actinomycetota bacterium | reverse complement strand
TTCCACTACTCAGTACCCCGACCTGTTCCACGCAGAGGTTGCAGGGCGTCAGGCAGCGGAGATGGTCAATGATCAGGCTTGGGTCGAGAGCGAGTTCATTCCCACAGTCGCTAAGCGCGGCGCAGCAGTGATCGAGGCCCGCGGCTTCTCCTCGGCAGCATCAGCAGCGAATGCTGCTATCGAGCACATTCACGACTGGCACCTTGGAACTCCCGAGGGCGATTGGGTCTCGATGGCTGTTCCTTCTGACGGCTCCTATGGGGTGCCCGAGGGTCTCATGAGTTCCTTCCCGTGCATCTGCAAGGACGGGAAGTACGAAATTGTGCAGGGCCTAGAGATTGACGAGTTCTCTCGCGGACGCATCGATGCCTCGGTAGGAGAACTGATTGAGGAACGCGACGCAGTTCGAGAGCTTGGCCTGATCTAGGGCCTGATCTAGGGCCTGATCTAGGGGGCTGCGCAGGGGGGAGCGTTCCCCATTGATCTGTCGCGCCTTGATTCCTAGGTTGGGGCTGTGTCGAGCAGCGCTCCCCAACAGGTTCTTGGAGCAGACCCAGAAGAGTTGGAGCACTATTCGGCAAATCTGGTGGCAGTAGCTGCCCGCTTGGATCGCGTGAGCAGGGTGCTCGCAGGGGAGGTCCGTGATACCCGTTGGACTGGCTCTGCGGCGGTCACCTTCCGCTGCGAGTGGCGGCGGTCCTATGAGCTATCCCTCCGGCAAGTAGCAGCAGCGCTCAGATCTGGCGCCGAGCAGATACGAGGACAAGCTCAGCAGCAACGCTTAGCGAGCAGCAGCGAATTGCAGTCGACCGCGAGCGGAGCGACCACTTCGAGAGGGGCCGCACAGACAGCCTCGCAGGCGGTCCCACAGGCGGTCGCGCAGGCGGTCGCGCACGCAGCCGGGCAAGGTGGTTTGCAGAATCTCTATCAGGCTCATCGCCAGGCCATTGCCACAGAGTTGCAGTTGCTGCGCGCTCAACGGGCCGATTGGCTGAGCATGTCACTAGTTGGGGGTTTGCTTTCTGGGATCAGGTTCTTACCTTTTGACCCGCTGCAAGTGATCGATCAGAAGGTGGGCTGGTTGGAATCTTTGGCAGGTGAGCAGCGGCAGTTTCTGTTCTTTGATACCACCGAAGGTGGCCATGTTGCCGAGGTCTTTGGGCAACTCGACCAGGCCCGACATGTGACGGTCCTTGTCCCAGGCGTGTCTACTGATCCGAATGATTTTGCGGACCCAAGGAATCTGCCCGCCGCAAGGCTGCAGCGGGGTCATTCCGACACTGCAGCTATTCAATGGCTTGGCTATAACCCACCGAACAACCTGCTTCAGGCCGGCTTCAACGCCGGGGTGTTCTCGCAGAGTTCTGCCCTAGCGGGGGCCGTGGCCTTGCAGAGTTTTGTTGCCTCTCTTCGCCGCTCGGGTGCACAGGACATCACGGTGATCGGTCACAGTCTCGGCGCCTACTTGGCATCGGTTGCTGCCGGCACGGGAGCGGGCCTAGATGCTGATCGGCTAGTTCTGGCTGGAAGCCCTGGTTCGCTGCGGTCAAATGTTTCCCAGCTACACCTGCATGGCGGTGCCGGATCAGACTCCACGGTGTTCAGCATGGAGGAGGGAGTTGACCCGATTGCAACCGGGGTTCTGGGGCACTCGATGCTCGGTTGGGATGTGGCTGATCCTAATTTCGGTGCAACGAACCTTGTTGATGGCGAGGGGGGTTTCGGTAATCCCCTCAGAAATCACGGCTCCTACTTCAGGGACCCCGTCTCGTTGCAGAGTCTGCAAGCGGTGATCTCTGGAACTGCTCTTCGGTGACGAGCTTCTGAATAGCCCTCTTGAACTCGGGAGCGAACTAGTAGGTGGTGGCGTCGCGAAGCGGAGCAAGCGCGTCCGACAACCCGTCAATGCATGCATGTTGGCGGATCAATACAGAGACATCGCCACCCAACTTCAGGCGACCCTGCATAAAGGCGGCTTGAGCCGAAAGCTCACCCTGAGCAATGGCAGCCGCCGTGTCGTAGTCCATTCCAAAGCTCACCTGAGCGTCCTTTGCAGGCCCAATCCGAAGTGAGGTCTGGCCGTGATCCATTTGGATGCTGTAGGTGGTTTTTCCTGTGGGTGAACCCGTCACCTCGTACAAGATGATCAGCTCAGATTCGGCAGTAGCTGCTGCTATTGCCGGATCGGCCGCTAGGGCCGTCGCTGCTTGGTCTAACCATTCTTCGCTCAAGTACTGCGCCACGTAGACATCCTAGTTACCCGAACGCAGTTGCTCCCTATGCAGGCTGCCGATTAGGTCAGGGCAGCGGGGCCGGTCGGGGCAGCGTTTGGAAGCGACACCTGACAAACTCTGGAGATGAGCACTCCTGATCCTCGTGATGAACAGCGCCATCTTCCTGACTCCACGGAATTGTGGAATGAGTCCTATTACATGGACTGGTTCAATGATGATTTGACCTTGGGTGGGTACGCTCGAATCGGCTTTTACCCCAACTTGAACCGAGTCTGGTACTGGGCTTGCTTGGTTGGTCCTGACCGTCCCCTCGTAACGGTGATCGAGCATGAGGTTGCCATGCCCAAGTCTGCGAGTTCGCTTGAACTGCGACACGAGGGGCTCTGGGCTGATCATGTGATCGAGGTGCCAAATGAGCACATGTCGATCAATCTTGAAGCCTTTGGCTTGTCTTTGGACGACCCCGCAGAGGTGTATCACGATCCTCGTGGTGAGGTTGTTCCCTTCGGGTTTGAGCTGGACTTCATCACGGATCGGGGCGCCTATCAGTGGCCGCCGGTCACTCCGAGGTATGAGATTCCCTGCCGAGTGCAAGGGCAGATCCTTGTTGGCGATGAGCGCATCGAGTTTGATGGGTGGGGTCAGCGTGATCACTCGTGGGGCGCTGCTCGTGACTGGTGGGCTATGCCTTGGAGCTGGACTGCTGGCCGCCTAGAAGATGGCGAGCGTTGGCATAGTGCAGGCGGGTTTTCCCCCAACAGTGAGTGGGGTGTGGGCTACGAGCTTGCGGCTGGGTCAGATGAGTTCGCCGAGAGCGATCAGGTGCAGATTGACATCGAAGAGGGACGGGAGGGAATGCCAACGGGCACTCGAACACGCTTCGGACAGTTCGATGTTCAGTTTGAGCCGATCGCGTTTTCACCTGTGCTCCTGGTGCATCCCGATGGCCGAGAGGCGCGCTTTCCTCGGGCCATGGCAAAGGTGACCCATGCCGATGGCCGCACAGGAGGCGGATGGATTGAATGGAACCAGCCGCCCAAGCCCTAGGTCCTTGCCTGCTTCTTCGCAGACGGCATTTCGTCACAACGCGGTTTTATAACAAGCTTGTCGTCTTGTAACAGGGTTGTCGCAGCCGTTGATGTTGTGCCGGGGCCGTTCCACTGAACTAGCTCAGCCCCCGCACTCGGTGCTGATCCAAGTGATGATGGCCTCGTTTGCTTTCACGAACTCGGGGTCACTGAGTGCATTCGTGGATTCCAGAAAGTCCCCGCCGGCGGCATCTTTCAACGTCTGAGCCACCAGCTCAAGCTCATCTTGTAGATCCTCTGGCGCTTTAGACTGTAATTCGCCAAGAACCTGATCGATTTCTGCATCGGCGTTATCAGAGGTGTAGGCAACGGCAATCAGTTGGCTGTAGGCAAGGCCCAAGCTTGCACAGTTACTCAGATCGCCAAGCCCCGCTGCGAAATCCTGCAACTGGTTACCCAGATCACCCAGATCACCTAAGTC
>WLLG01000287.1 GCA_009700815.1 Actinomycetota bacterium | reverse complement strand
TATGGCCCTGGCCCTGGCGCTGGCACGGTGGGCACAGAAACTGTTGGCTCCGATTGACTATTTTTGGTACCGCACCTACTGCAGAAGGGTCCAGAGACTTCGGAATCACATGATTGGCATCGATTCATTTTGAGACCTCGAGAATTTGATTAGCACTCAGGGCTAGTGAGCCGAGCGGACGGCCGGTTACCAGACGAAGCCTTGCTGCGACCCAAAGCCCCACGAGATGAACGAGCGCAAACGAGAGCGCCGCCCACACCATTAGGACAGCTCCGATAACGAGGACTAGGACTATCCCAGACTGCTGGCCCTGAAATGATCCCGAACTGTAATTACCGTATTCGTCGAATCCGCCAGAGCCACCTAAGGCAGCCGCAGCCGCAGACGCGCTCAGCAGGGAGAAGAGTGAAAAGGCTCCAACGGTCAAAAACGCGCCCCAAATCAAAGAGAACAACCCGATCAGAACGGTGTGGAAAAATCGGCGAGCACTCGAACACGTGATGGACAGCGTGCGTCCCACGGATTCTGCAGCAGGGAACATGTCTCCGGCAGCTAAGAGAAATGTTGTCATCCAGAACCCGACTGCAATCGGGCCTAGGAAGATCATGAGCGGAGCAACAAGAAGCATGGCTCCCAGAATTGAGGGGAAGCCCTGAGGCTGAAGTACAGCCTGCAGCGAGATGGGCACCCCGCGTGAGGCAAGCGACCATGTGCGCGACAGGATCATGAACTCAACTGAGAACACTACGAATCCAAACAGGAGCGAGACCAGAGTGGCAAGCACCGACAGCAACGGCACCCCAAGAGCCGTTGCGAGTGCTTGTATGGCAATAAATATCACAACGGCTAACAAGTAGATTCCCACCACTACCAGCGTGATAAGCGAGAGAATCCCAAGATTTTGTTTCAGGGATCTGAATGCCCACGTGAGTGGTTGACCTAAGTGATCATCCTGATTCGCAAGGGGGACGGAATCTAACCATTCCACCGACGGAGCAGTTGTCGAGCCGAAATGGGCATTTGGATTCTCTGCATATGTCGGCGGCAATTGCGGAACAGCGGTAGCGCCACCAGGCCCGACAGGTCCCTGCGGCGCTAGACCGGGGTGCGAGTTTGGCGCTGGCGTTCCACAAGACCCGCAAAAAGGTCCGTCTAGCCACTCTCCGCATGCCGAGCAGCAAGTCGCAGCGCCGCAGCTATCACAGGGGTTTGTCGCCGTGATCGCGCTACAAGTCGGGCATGTGTTCATTTGAATGGTGCTCCATTTTGGTGGGGTGATGGCTTCAACATGCTTGTGAGACTGTGAGCGAGCTTGGCGACTTCGGATCTAAGTTCCGCCAAGCGTCCAGGTAGAGCTGAGGCCAGAACTCGCCTCGCCGTCTCAGAACATCTCCTGGGCCGCAGGGTGTTGAGATCCCGAAGTGAAGGTGGCAACCGGTCCCGGCCGCATTTCCAGTATCACCAACGGCACCGATTCTTTGACCCGTTGAAACGTGATTCCCGGTCTGGACAACGGGGTCAAGTTCTCGAAGGTGGCTTCCGTAGTAGCGAACGCCATCATCGCCGACTATCGAGAAGGAGAGTCCACCCCGAGATTCAGCAGTGTTCGACTTCGAACTCCATGAGTCGAGATAGCTCACGTCTTGGATGACCCCAGCATGAGGTGCCACAACATCAGTTCCACAAGTGGCGAAGATGTCTGCTGCCGGATAATCGTGGTGAGATCTTCCGTATTGGGCGCTAGTCGAAGGCGAGATTGGAAACGCGTAGTCAGCCGTGGCTGTCTGGCCACCTTGGCTGCTTCCAACCGGAGGAGCAGTTGTATCTGGAACTTCGCTCGCAGGCAAAGCAGGTGCATTGCTGCTCTCAGGGGCCAAACTCGTTGGCGTTGTGGTGGCTGTTGGCAACGATGCTGGCGAGGTCGAACTTGTACGGAGGGTCTTTTCGGGCTTTTCTGAACCCTCTTGCACGCTTGCAGTGTCAGACCGGTTGTTCACTCCCCAGGAGTAGCCAAGCGCAGCAAGAAGGACTGCAATAATCAGTCCGCTGAGCACCGCTAGACGGGTAAGTTCCCGCGATCGCGGCGCGTTCGACGGATCTTGATCGAACTGTTGCCCTTCTTCCACCTCAGCATCCTAGTGAGATCAGATAGTTCCATGCATGCTGAGGTGGTGGAAGACCGCGGGGTCAACCTCCCAAGAGACTCAACTCATCAGTTCTCGGGGACGATCGCGAACAGTTGCCATCCCGGCTGCGACTCGTCATCGCTCATGAACTCGAGCGCAGCACCGTCTTCAATCAGTGACACCAGCAGCACCTCGAGTCGAGAGGGAACAGTTGCAGGCCCGGTGGCAACTCCGAGCGCAGCATGGTGGCGGTTGACCAACAAGAATGGCTGCTCACGAAAGCGACACAAGTCGTCGCGGGCAAACACCGCCGCCAGACGGTCCGCCTTGAATACTGAGAACGTGTCTGTGCTGTTATCGAAGTAGCGCACCGTGATGGAATCGCCTTCGGTCTCAACCAGAATGGCCGGGCGAGCCGGGCTGTCTCCCTCTGAGCTGAACGCAATCTGAGCCTGGCCATGCGAGAGCTCGCCGGCAGGGCCGGTCAAAGTTTGTGGACGTTTAGTCATGTTGTTCTCCTCATCGAATCCGGCGGGGGCACCTTCCCGTTTTCGGGGGTTGCCAGACCGTCATAGAGCCGGGACTCTCGGGCCTTCTTGATGATGCAAGCCAACTTGAACCTGCAAAAAACATTGTACCGAGGGGGTCTGACAATCTCCCCATGAGTTTCGTGGGTTTCGGGAAATTGACCATTCCTGTAGACCAAGTTCCGGGCTGCGCTGTCACACCCCAGCGGTAATCTTTCGGCAGGGAAATCAAGGGAGATGACTGGATGAGAGAGCACGAATCAGTACCGTCAAAATCGGCTGAATCGACACCGCAGAAGTCGGAGTTGCCTGACTTGACGGCCAGGCTTTATGAGAAATACGCAGGGCTTGATCGCAGTGCGGCCTCGGTTTGCTGGGAGAAAGATATTGGCCCCTCTGACGCTGGCAACTATGTGAAACAACAAGTCACACCTGAGCAGGTGACAGACCGCCGAGTTGAACATCAGCTAGAGGAAGATGCAGCGAGGCGACTCGAATGGGAGCTTGGAGCTCCGCAACGATTCGAAGAGCTTCGTCAAGCGGAGGCTGAGAGAGGCCAGCGTCGTTCCCAATATCCCAAACAGGGCCATTCGCTTGCCGCTCGTCATTATGGCGTCATTCCAGCTGCGGAGAGCGGGGACGAGCCGAATCACTCACCAAAGGTTGTAGCCGAATGGGCTCGGGTGGGAATTCCCGAACCAGTCATTGACGAGGCCCTCCGGAACGAACTCACCCCCGAACTCCTTTCGGGTCTCGAGCTGGGGACCCTGTCGATTGATGAACGAGCAGCCGTTGTCTTCGGCAAGTCTGCGGGTGTCACCCGTGATTCGCTGAAGCCCTGGCTTGATTGCGATCTGACGAAAGCCCAGCTCATCTCAGCCGTGCAATTCACAGATGTGAGCGAGCAAGAGGTGCATCAATGGGTAGATTCCGGACGGACGCCAGAAGAGTTGCTCACGCGTCTACAAGCCGGCGTATCGCCCCCTGAATCGCTCCGGAATATTTTGTAGGAGTCGCTGCCCTTCGCGTATTTTTGCGGGGACAGAACATCGGCGACCTGCCGCCAGAAATACGCAAGGAGCTACCTATGGCAC
>WLLG01000286.1 GCA_009700815.1 Actinomycetota bacterium | reverse complement strand
CTCCTCCACACCAACGGCTGGACCATCACCGAAAACCCCAACAAACCCGGCCGATACATCATCACCACACCAACCGGCACCCAACTCAACACCCAACACAACGGCAAACCCAGCCCATAACAGAAACACGCTAAAGCTCGCCCGATCGTGCCACTCGACCAGCAAGCGGCGCTCAGCGACTGCTGCTCTAGCCTCTCCGCGGCCCTACCCCCACCGGCGAAAACCCGAGCCTCAGCATGCAGGGCAGCGCCCCAGCAGACCAGCGCGTGCCGGTCACTGAGTCCCGTCAGCCAGTCGGGTCACTCCCCGAAATAACCTGCCTCAACAAGGTCAGGGTCCGCAGACAACTCTGCAGAAGAACCCGACAGGGTGGCTTTGCCGCGCCTCAGTAGGTATGCCCGGTCAGAAACTGCGAGCGCCAAGTGCACGTGCTGCTCGACTATTAAAACACCGGCACCTGTTGTCTGAGCAAAGGTCCGAAGCACTGGCAGCAATTGCTCAACCAGAATCGGAGCAAGTCCCAGACTCAGCTCATCTACCATCAGCAACTTCGGCTGACTCATCAATCCCCTGCCAATCGCCAACATCTGTTGCTGACCCCCAGACAACAGCCCCGCTGGCTGATCAAGCAACCCAGTGAGTGCCGGGAAATAGCCCAAGACCTGATCCAAGATCTCTGAACTACCAAGTTGCTGCTCAGCTTGGTTCGTATCGTCCTCGACTTGGGAGGGCGCCTGCTTTCTTCCCAGTGACCCATGCTTGCGGTCTGACTTCCTCTTGAGTCCAAGCCGCAGATTTTCTTGAACAGTCAGATCAAAAAAGAGAGCCCTATCTTCTGGCACATGAGCGATTCCCGATCTGGCTCGGTCTAGGACTTGCTGCGATCTTGCGGAGCGATTGCCCCCGCCAATGGGCATCCTGCGAGAGGCCTCAAGGTCTCTACCCTGCAATTCAATAGATCCTCCCAAGAGCGGAATAAGCCCCGAGATTGTCAGCAGAGTGGTGGTCTTTCCAACCCCGTTAGCCCCGAGCAGCGCAACAACCTCACCGGCACCAACGGTCAGATCAAGTCCGTTCACAACAGCTAGCCCGTCGTGGCCCGCAACAACTCCAGTACAGCGCAGGATGGGATCCTCCGTTGGGCTCACCTGAGGCACACTCATGATTCTGATCCCGCACCAGGAGCAGGCTCGTCGACCCCAGAACTGCCATGGCCCAGATAGGCGGAAATGACTAGTGGATCAGATCGAATCTGTTCGGGAGTACCACTTGCGATGATCGAACCAAAGTCCAAGACATGAACCTGATCGCAAACCCCTAGGACCAAACTCATATCGTGATCCACTAACAAGACGCTCACACCGCGATCTGGCAGCGACCGCAGCAACTTGCTGAGTTCCGCCGTCTCAGATGGATTCAGGCCCGCTGCTGGCTCGTCAAGAAGCAGCAACTTCGGCTTACCAACAAGCGCCCGCCCTACCGCTACTAAGTGCCGCTGCCCATTCGAGAGGTGTTCCGGTCGATCCTCAGCAAACCTATCTAACCCGAGCAGCTCAAGAACTTCCTCGACTGCGGCATCAACCTTGCGCTTTGGCCACAGCGCATCGGTCAGGGTAGAGATCCATGTGGGTGTGGCAGCGGCAACTCTCAAGTTGTCTCGCACCGTCAGGTCATCAAAAAGCTCGAGGGACTGAAAAGTTCGGGCAAACCCCAGGCGAACTCGGCTTTGAGGCGACAGCCGGTCAATCGATCGGCCCAAAAAGCTGATGTAGCTAAAGGACGGGTTACGAGCGCTCGGAGTGGTGAACCCACTCAGTGCATCAATACATGTGGTCTTGCCCGCACCGTTAGGACCAATCAGTCCAACGATTTGACCATCGGCCACGTCAAAGCTGACCGAACTCAGCGCCAACACGCCGCCGTAGCGAACGCTCAGATCCCGGACCTGCAAAACCACTTCACTCATGGTGAGGCTCTCCTTCACCAGGTCCAGCGCCAGCACCAAGTCCGGCACCCGCAGCGGCACCCACACCCGTCCCGCCACCGGCACCCGGTCCGGCACCCGCTAACGCAGTCTGCTGTGGTGGCTGCGCACCAATTCCCAGAGACCTTTGCAAGTGCTGAGCCCCTTGGCGAACAGCCCCAGTGATGCCGTCTGGTGCAAAAATTGCCATGACAATCAGGCCGAGCCCGCTGATAGCAAACACATAGGTTCCGGCCTTGCCATCAGTACCACCATTTGCCAACAGGGTGAACAGCCCCGCCTGAGCCAACAGCCCCGCGATGAGCGCTCCGCCGATGCTTGCAATACCGCCGAGATAGGTAAGCGCTAGCGCTACTAGCGCTCCGATCACCATGAATGAGTTTGTAGACAGCGTCGAAGTGGAATAGGCCAAAAGAACACCGGCAAGCCCTGCGATACAGGAGGAAACCGCAAAGGCGCCAATCTTGGATCTGGCCACATTGATTCCAGCGGCAGCAGCAGCTCGCTCGTTGGATCGAACTGCTAGCCAACGCAGACCGGTGCGATTTCGGCGCAGGTTTGCCACCATCAGGCAACTCACGGTGAGCACACCCAGAACAAGGAACCCGAAGATCGGTCGGAAGTTGTCAGCGCCACGAGCAGAGATACCGAAGTCCACACCGAACAGCACAGGCCTCGGCGCAGACCTACCCGCGACACCCCCCGAGAACCCCTTGCTTGACAGAACCAACTGCTCAAGTGCGACCGCCATTGCAAGCGTTGCAATCGCCAGGCTCATCCCCCTGACTCGCGCCGCAGGTAGGGCCACAACAACTCCCACTGCGGTGGCCACGAGCGTTGCAACGAGCGCTGCAACCGGGAACGGCAATCCGTCGTTCGCCACGTTGATCACCGTGAAGCCAGCAACACCAGCAAATGCCAGTTGAGCAAGCGAGATTTGCCCCACATAGCCAGTGATAACGACTATCGACAGCGCCAATAACGCGCTCACCATGGTGACAATCAGCGCCTGTCGGTGCGCCGCATCAAACCCCAAAAGCGCGACCGACGTAGCTCCGACAAGAAGGATTGTCCAAAGGGTCACATGTCGTGGCGTGGGCGAGGACGGCAGTCGCTTATCGACAAGATAGGCCCGATCAGGAAGCGCGTCACCGCGCCAGACCAGTGCGATCAAAACCAGGATCACGGGGACAGCTTGTTGCAGACCTGTACGGGGCACCCAGTCTGGTATCCATGCAGTACTCGGGCGCACCGTGTAGCCCAAAATGAGCGACTGCAGCATCCCGATTCCAAGACCGGCGCATGTTGCAATGGTGAATGAACTCAGCCCACCTAACAATGCAGCTGCTAGTGCGGGCAGTACCAACAGACTCGTGGTGATCGGATCGAGGCCCGAGATCGGCTCAATCAGGATGACGGCAATTCCGGCGATCACAGTTGCAATCATTGAGTTGATCAGGCCGATTCGATCGGGCGAGATTCCAACCAGCATGGCCCCCTTCTGACTACCTGCTGCTGCCCTAGTTTGCAGACCAAATTTTGTGTATCTGAAGAGCGCTGTCAGCGCCACCGTGGCCAGCACCACGAACAGGACCAAGAGCAGGCGGTTCGCAGTAACCGCAGTGCCCAAAAAGCGGACTGGTTGTTCAGGCAGGACGCCCATTCGCACGACGGTCGCTGCGCTGCCTGTCGGAAAGTTCAGGCGCACAACCTCTTGCAAGTACAACATCAATCCAAGCGAGGCAACCACACTTGCGAGCGCCGGGGCT
>WLLG01000285.1 GCA_009700815.1 Actinomycetota bacterium | reverse complement strand
CAACGACAGCCTGAAGCTCGCTCCCGCTACCTCGGATGCATTGCCGAGAGGCCGCTGGTACGCGGCATGAGCGAACGTCTCGGAGTTTTGTTCTGAGCCCAAGAGGTGCCACTATCTGAGGCACTGCCAGACTCGTACCCAGGAGATTCACATGTCTACCGATGTTGTCATCGTTTCAGCCGCTCGCACCCCAATCGCAACCTCATATAAAGGCTCGCTCGCTGGAGTGGATGCTTTCACATTGGCCGAGATTGCAATGGGTGCTGCAGTGGAGCGTTCAGGCGTACCCGTTGAGCTCATTGAAGACATCGGCTTTGGCGAGTCAATGCAGGGTGGCGGCAACATCGGCCGCTATGCAGCGAACCAACTCGGCATGATCAACCTGCCCGGTGTGGCCATGCAGCGTTGGTGCGCTTCGGGTATGGCAGCCACGCAGTGGATCGCAGCCAACATTGCTGCTGGCATGATCGACGCCGGAATCGGTGGCGGTGTGGAATCTATGTCCACCGCTCCTGGCACCTCGAAGCCTGGCCCCGATGGTCAGCCAACTTTTTGGCTCTCCCCAGCAAACCTAGAGACCGAGGATGCTCCGCCGTTCAACACTGCCAAGGGAGTTGGAGACAACGCCGCCCGCATGGCCGGGGTGACTCGAGAAGAGGCAGATGCTTGGGCATACCGCTCGCATATGAATGCCATCCGCGCAATTGACGAGGGTCGCTTCGATAATGAGATCGTTCCCGTACCCCTCGCTGATGGATCCACCTTTAGTGTGGATGAACACCCACGCCGCAACTCCACGCTCGAGAAGTTGGCAACGCTTGGCCTCCTCAACCCATTTGACGAAGGGGCAACCACCACTGCCGGAAACGCCTCCGGGTTGAACGATGCTGCAGCAGCCCTCGTGCTTGTCAGCCGCGAGTTTGCAGAGGCACATGGTCTGAAGCCATTGGCAATCATTCGCGGATGGGCATCCACCTCGCTCACACCAGCCGAAACAGGTCTGAGCCCCACAACTGCAATCCCGAAGGCACTCGCCAAGGCCGGACTCACCATCTCGGACATCTCATCGTTCGAAATCAACGAGGCTTTCGCATCGGTTCCTGTCGCAGCAGTCAAGATTCTGGGGCTGAACGAAGAGATCGTGAATGTGAACGGTTCAGGCTGCTCACTCGGCCACCCAATTGGGTGTACCGGTGCGCGCATGATCGTGACCATGATCAACGAGCTAGAGCGCTGCGATGGTCAGTTCGGCGCAGTGGCCATGTGCGCTGCCGGAGGCATGGGCTCGGCAACGATCATCGAGCGGGTCTAGCTCCCTAGAGCACGCGCTCCCAATACGTTCCCTCGAGCATCTGCTCGAGAGTCGCTCGATGCATGATGAGGTCATCAATATCTTCAGGCGTCTCGGCCTGACCAAATTTGATTGCCCGCCGCTGCACTTGGCTCATAATCACGCCATGACGAAGCGCTGCGTACATGGTGTAAAAGTCCATGTCCCGAGGGGCGTACCCGGACTTTTCCTGGTACATCTTCTCGATCTGCGTCCGGTGCATGAACTCTGGCATGCCCGGCAGGCCCATCGAGTTTGCGATGTCTTCGAAGAAGCGGTGCAAGAAGATCATCCAGGCTAAGTCCACCTCTCGCGGAGCAATCCCGGCCATCTCCCAATCCAACACTGCGATCGGCTCGAAGTCCTCGTACATGGTGTTACCGATGCGTGCGTCTCCCCAGCTGAGGCCTGCAGGCCCTTCATGTTCTGGCCAGTTTGCCTCGAGCCAATCGAAACACTTTTCGATCAGAGGTGAACGAACGCCATCAGTAGTCACCCACGCGTAATACCCACGTAGCTCTTCTACATGGCGCTGAAGCGGCGTGTCACCCTGAGCAGAGGAAACTAAGAAATCAAAGTTGGTCTCGGCATCGGGTATGGCGTGCAGGGCGACAAGAGCATCCACGGTCGTCTCTTGCAGTTTTAGCTGGTTCTCGGGGGAAGCATCAAAGAGCCAATTGTCGCCAAAGTCGTAGGGCAAGACATCAGGTGGCACAATGCCATAAGCCCTACTCATCACGAAGAATGGCGCTCCAATATGGCTGGCTTCTTCTTCAAGCCAAAACACTTCCGGAACTGGAACGTCGGAAAGTTCTCCCACCTTCGCCATGACCCGGAACTGAGCGTCAAAGTCGTACTTCTGAAACACGGGCACTGCTGCCTCGTCTGGCGCAATTCGAAATACCAACGGCCGATCGACCCGCTCGCCGTCTACAACCCAAGTTGCGTCAACGAGCACCGTCTCACTTGACATGCCGTTCGACTCAGGCACATGCACCTGATCAACTTTGGGATCGCTCCCTGCTTCAAGGGTGCCTGCCAACCAATTCTGAATATCCACCTTGGTCTGTTCAGGGTCTCGGCGGGACAAATCCGGTCGAGCGGCCTGAGCCGAATCGACGGTTACCTCATGTTGTTCTTCCATCAAACTTCCTTCGAGTCGAGGACCAGATCTGCTGAGATTCTGTGGTGCAGTTTTGGGGCGTGTTGTTGTTTAGTGCAGGAATTAGTGCTGCGAGCGTCAGCTAGCAATCAACCAACGGTCAAGCCAAGGTCGCTCGAGAGGATGCTTCCGTGCATGTTCTTGCCATCATCCGATGCAACAAATGCAAACAGCGAAGCAATGTCGTCTGGGTCGCCCATTCCCCTAAATCCCATATACGGAATCATCAGGTCCAGATCGACTCCCTCCGGGATATGAAACGCATTGGTCAACCCCGTCGTGATACCACCGGGGGCTATGGCGTTGACTCGCAACTTTGTCTTGGCATATTCCATAGCCAAGCCCTTCGTGAGTTGCACAATCGCACCCTTGGTCATGGCATAGGCCACGGTGTATGCGGTTCCCATCAGCCCAGCATTTGAAGCAATGTTGATGATGTTTCCATCAACCTTCAGAAGGTGAGGAATCGCTGCTTGACACAAGAAATAGGGCCCGTCGGTATTCACCGCCATCATCCTGCGGTAGTGCTCTTCAGACAGTTCAGGGAAATGCTCAGCTCGAGAGACGCCAGCGATATTTCCTAGAACATCCAACTGCTCAAAATCTGCAACGCACTGCTCGACTGCAGCAAAGCATTCATCGTGATCCGCAATTGAGCCGGTGCGAGTGATGATCGTTCCCGAGGCCGCCGCAACTTCGTCCTGCAGCGTGGCCAGACCAGCAGCATCGACATCTACTGCAAAGACCTTTGCCCCCTCGGCCGCAAGGCGCAGTGCTGTCGCCCGCCCGATGCCAGAAGCAGCTCCCGTGAGCAACGCCACCTTGTTCGTAAATCTTCCTGAAACTAGCTCGGCCATGTGTTGGGTCTCCTGGGGTCGGTTGGGGGATGCGGGCACAGAGGGTGCTGGACGACTTCCTGCCCCCTTCGTCTAGTCTCCACGCTGAACGATGACCAATCTGACACATCGTCAGGTTCTTTGCCACGAGGGAGCACAATGGGAACCGAAGAAGCCACAGCATCATCGACTGCTGCATCATCGACTGCTGAGCGCGAACAGTTCAACCTGGCTCTAGTCAGCGAGGTTGTTGCCGCTGCAGTGCCAGACCGCGAAGCACTTGTCTTTGGTGATCGTCGCTTTACCTTCGGCCAACTTGCCGAGCGCACGAGGCGCTTGGCCTCGTATCTGCATGAACAAGGCCTGGGTTGCCATACCGAGCGCGACAGTCTTGAACGCCATGAGTCTGGCCAAGACCACGTTGCT
>WLLG01000284.1 GCA_009700815.1 Actinomycetota bacterium | reverse complement strand
CTTCGCTCAGGCAGAGTTTCGGCTGAGCGAATCAATGATGCTGCTAAGCGCGTCCTGCAAAAGCAGCTCGAGTTCGCTGCAGTTGGAGAGCCAGAGCGATATCTGCCTGAGGTAGTTGCTGGCTCCGAGCATCGAGAGCTTGCGCGCCATGCAGCAGTGCAATCTATGGTCTTGCTCCGAAATGAGCCCACTCAGGCGCCTTGGCAGGCACGACCGAGCTCGTCGGGACAAGAGATTGCCAGGGAGTCGGCTCCTGAGCCTCTGCTGCCGCTCAATCCGGGACGTCTGAACTCGCTAGCAGTTATTGGCTGGCTCGCATCTGAGCAGAACATCGGCGATTTGGGATCGAGTCAAGTCCACCCTCCCTCGGTCGTGACCCTTCTTCAAGGCCTGACATCCGCTGGCAGTGAACACGGCCTAGATGTTCGCTACCACGATGGGGTCGATCAGAGCGGTGCAGTCGCTCTAGCAAGAGACTGCGACGCAGTGGTTCTCGTTGCAGGGAGTAGCTATCGGGACGAAGGCGAGTGGATCATTCGTGCAGGCGGGGATCGCTCAACGTTGCGACTCATCCAGCATGACGAGCAACTCATCGAAGCTGTTGCAAGTGCCAACCGTGCGACTGCCGTCGTGCTGATGGGTGGCAGTGCTTTCGTCACCGATACCTGGCACGATCACGTTCCGGCGCTGCTCATGGCTTGGTATCCAGGCATGGAAGGAGGCCACGCCGTGGCAGATCTGCTCTTTGGAGTTTCATCGCCTACTGGCCGACTGCCGTGCACTTGGCCAGCGAGCAAGAACACACTCCCCCCATTTCGGAGATTCGCTCGGTCCATTGAATATGGCCCGTTGCACGGGTACCGGTTCATGGAGGCGAGCAATCAGGTTCCGGCGTTTCCCTTTGGCTACGGGCTGGGCTTTCACCCATTGTCTTGGTCAGATCCTGTACTCGAATCAGTGACTGAGCAGACTGCTGGAGGCTTCACTGTCCAACTGGCTGTAACAGTTACAAACAATGCAACTCGGCCGGGAGGCGAGGTCGTTCAGGCCTACCTTGCTCAGTCCCTTGGCTCCTGTGAAGATCCCTTGCTGACCTTGGTCGGATTTACCAAAGCACTGGTGGAAGCTGAGTCCTCGACCAAAGTCAGCGTGTCAGTGCAAGTTGATGAACTTCCCGAGATTATCTATCTGGGTGAGAACTCAGATCCTGGCAGTCATCTAGCAGTCAAGATTCGCTCCGACTGAGGTGCTCGATGCAAGACACATGCTTTTGGGAGTATGCCAGAACACGAAACGTCCGCTTTTCGCCCGATTCGCTCTAAAGTAAATAAGAGCTAAGTATTGATATGTGGTCTCGACCCGTCGGGGCCTCGAGAAAGTTAGGTTTTCTGAGATAAGGGGCAGCAGGTGGGTTCGGAAGAAGTGCCAGAATTCTTGATGGATGAGATGGCTCTCATCACTCATATTTTGGACCACAGCACCGAGGCCGCCATCGTCCTCGATCCGCTCCTTGGAATTTGTTACGCGACTGCATCTTGCACGCAAGTTCTCGGTAAGGCCCCGTCCGAACTCTTTGGAGCCGCAGCTAAGAGCTTCGTACACGAGAGCGACGTGGCCCGCGCCATCGAGGCCCGCGTTGCAGCGCTATCAGTGGGCCATAGCGGTCCGATTGACCTTCGGGGTCTTCACGGAGATGGCGAGTACCACTGGTTCGAGGCTGAGTGGTGGAGGTTCGATGAACCTGGCTCTGGCCGGCAACGAGTAGTTCTGCACCTCCGAGACATTGACCATCGCATCAAGACCGTTGAGGCCCTGAGCGTTAGCCAAGCCCAGCAGGATCGTCTCTTGCAATACGGGGCCGGGGTAACCGCCATTCTGAGTCAGGACTCTGGTTTCTTGAGTTACGTCAGTCCGTCGATCCACCACGTTCTTGGTTGGACACAGGATCAGATCTCAGAAATTCCTATGAGTCGCTTCATTCACCCGGATGACTCCACAGCGTTCGAACAGATCCAGAGCCAAGTTCTGGAGAGGCCGAATGGCCGAGCCCAGATTGAAGTGCGATGCCGCCATAAGAGCGGTGCGTGGCGGGTGGTGGAGCTCACTTTAGAGAATCTTATTTCAGAGGATGCAGATTCGGGCCTGCTCTTTTATATCTACGACGTCACGGATAGGCGACAAGCCGTGGACGAACTCACCAGGCAGCAGCGAACCGACTCGTTAACTGGGCTAGCAAATCGATACCTTTTACTTGATCGAATCTCGATTGGGCTTGAGGGTGAAGATCAGGCAACGTCAAACATGGTCCTCTTGAAATGCGATATCGATCGCTTCGGCATGTTCAACGATGCTCTTGGCCAAGATGTGGGTGATGACTTGCTGCGGGAGTTTGCACGCCGCCTCCGGGCACTTGCTCGGAGATTGCGGAGCCTTCGCAACGCAGAGGTCACAGTTGCTCGCCTAACGAGCGACGAGTTCGCTCTGCTGGTGTCTTCCTCGGACCGAGAGACCCTCCCGGCAGAGGTTGTAGAAGAACTTCGCCAGATGCTCTTGGAGCCCTTCAGGCTGCAGGGAACGGAGCATGCAGTGACCGTCTGCGTGGGCGTGGCCGTGGCGGAGATGGACAGTACGGCTGAGGAAATGGCTCGTGATGCCAGCGCAGCTATGCATTTCGCCAAGAGCACTGGCGCCAATCAAGTCTCGTATTTCAATAGGCGAGTTCGCGAGGCTGCTATCGAGCGACTTGAGACTCAGAGCGATCTGGTGAGAGCAATCGATCGCGATGAGCTTGTTTTGCACTTCCAGCCTGCCTACGACACTCGCACAGGCTTGCTCGAGTCAACAGAGGCTCTGGTGCGTTGGCAGCACCCCGAGCGGGGACTGCTCGGTCCCGGATATTTCGTTCCGGACGCAGAGTCTTCAAATCGCATTGTTGAGCTTGGGCAGTGGGTAATCGACCACGCTGCGCAAACAGCTGTGGCCTGGAACTTTGATGACCCGAGCATGCCTCGCAAGATGTGGGTCAACGTCTCGGCGTTGCAGTTGCAGTCAGCGGCCTTTGCCGAGAACCTCGTCGAATCCCTGAGGTCAGCCGGTCTTACGCCCTCAGCTTTTGGGATTGAAGTAACCGAGTCAGTGTTGTTGGTTTCCGATCCGCAGATCTCAAAGACGCTGGACGATGTCCACGAGAGTGGATGCTCGATAGCTTTGGATGACTTTGGGACCGGATACTCCTCGCTGACCTATCTGCAGCGATACAACGTTGATGCCATAAAGATTGATCAATCCTTCGTGGCTGGACTTACCTCTGACGCAGACGATGCAAGCATTGTGGTTGCAGTGAACAGCTTGGGACGCTCACTCAACCTGTCTGTCATTGCAGAAGGGGTAGAAACCGCTGGCCAGCTTGACGCTCTGATCTCAATGGGATGCACCTTGGTGAGCGGGTTCGGACTTTGCCGACCGATTCCTGAGGCTGAACTCACACCGCTGTTGAACGTACCTCTCGAGGCACGCAGAATAGAGATCGACCTGACCGATCAGAGCACTGCAAATCGCTAGTTCGGCACTGCAAGCTGTATCGGGTATCACGACCACGCTGCAGATATTTCCCCTTGGCAGGGCTGCTCAGCTGTGCTTTACTCGTGTTTGCGCTCAGCACCTCCGGTGTTGCTGGGGAGAGCGTGTCCCGAAGGATGAGACACGTTGGCGTTACTCGAAACCACATTTTCAGAAGTTGTTCCAGAGACGCTGCT
>WLLG01000283.1 GCA_009700815.1 Actinomycetota bacterium | reverse complement strand
GATCTAGAGCGCCCGCGTGCTTGGCGCCTGCCGATGAGTACCACGAAGCGGCACGGTCCCGGCTGGGTTGCAATTGGTGATGCTGCAGGTCTGGTCAACCCGATGAACGGTGAGGGGATTGACTACGGGCTCGAGTCAGGCATGCTGGCAGCAGACTTGTTCCTTGCCAATCCAAGCCTTGCCCCTGCTGAGTACGACAAAGAGATCGGCCTGCGCTTTGATGCGTTCTTGCGCACGGGGCGGCGCTTCTCCTTTCTGATTGGCCACCCGTGGATTCTGCGAACTGGCCTGCGATTTGCGGTTGGCACGCACGGGATTGCGAACATCACTCTGCAGGTCATGGGCAACCTTGTTGATTCCTCGACCCCCGGAGTAGGCGGCCTGGCTATGCGCTCGGCGGACACGCTGTTGGGGATCGCCGACCCGGTGCTACGCAAAACCCGCGCTTCCGGCTGAAGCTCGAACAACATTGAATCCAACCCGAGACGCGAACAAGGCCCGAGCAGATGCTCGGGCCTTGTTGTAGAGCTAAAGATTCGCTCCGTAGAGATTTGCTCGGATCAGGTTGGGCCCCAGCCGAACTCATAGGTGTGCGTTCCGCCTGAACCGGAGTACTGCTGTGTGAAGGTCTTGGCTCCACCAAAGGTGGTGATTTGGCTACCGACGATGTCTGGTGGCAGGTCCAACAGAGGAATGTTGAAGGTCAGCGGCGGTGTGGATCCGATGGCCGAGTTGATGATGTTGGCAAGGTCACCCTTGGCACCAATTCCAAGAAAGAGTGAACCGCCGAGGACGTCATCGCCGAAGCCGAAGAGCGGAACGTTCTGAGCGAGAAGCCCGAGTGCGCCGACGATGTTGTCCAGGATCAGGTCAAGAATGAAGCTGGCATCGGCTGGAAGAGATCCCTTGGCAATCGTGGCGTTGAGCGCATCCTTGAGCACTCCCGCTACGCCGTCTGCAGCTACTCCGTTACCAACAAGGTCTACTTCAGAAGCCCAGGTGTAGGAGCCAACAACTTCGAGCTTGTTGGCGGAGTTGAACAGGTCAATGAGTGACAGTGGCTTGACGTTGGCGAAGGTGGCAGCGTTTTGCTGATTTCCAGTGAGCACTCGGGTAGAGCCTTCGCCAACGCTCGGAGCGTCACCTCGGTTGTTCACCACAAATGTCTGAGCCGAGTTTGGAACGCCGACCTTGACGCGGAAGCCAATCTGAAGTGGTTCTGGCTCGTCGTCACAGTTGGGAATCGCAATGCAGGCACCAAAGAACGGATCGCGAAGCTCATCTTGGCTGTCATTGATCTTCACGGAGTTGGCCTTGAAGGTCCAACTTTCTCCTGCGGGGGCGGCAGCGGGTGCACATGATGCAGCAAGTGCCATGACGGCCACTACTGCAACGATGCCCGCTGTTAGCGAACGTGTTCTGGTCATTTGAGATTCCCTCCGTTTGGGTAATGCATGAGGCACGCCCCATCTTCGCCTAGTGCCCGAGCCCGATTGGACTATGACGTTTGTCATGATAGAGCAGGCCCGCACCCAGTACCAGCTAAATCTGACTAAATCTGATGGTCGTTCAATAAAATTCTGATGAATTCGGGCTTACGGGTTCGCCTCGACTGCTGCTGCTGGGGAACAGGTTTGTGCAGTGGTATTCACGGGGTTACACCGAGCCGAAACTCGGGTTCTAAACGAGACCACGTAGCCAGTGCTGCGATCTGACTCTCCTGGAATGAAATCGCTATGAATGATCTGCGCGCCCGAGGCGAGTGCTGTGTCTCGTTGGGTTGGGTTCGGAGCTGTCACATTGTCATCAGCGCGAGTGCGCACCAGGTATCCCTGCTGCACCAAGTCTCTGATTCGAGAGCCATCTCGGGGGTCATTTTCTTTCAGGACGGCGCCATCGGGCTGGCCTTCACCGGAACTTGTAAACATCGCTCGCCCAGCAAGTGATGGATGTCCAGCTAGGTAGGTATCGCGCTTTTCTGAGTTGTCGATAAAGAACAAAAACTTTCCGCGTGATTCGGCAACAGTTGGCCAGCCAGTGGTGGTGATAGCAGTGCGAAGGTCTGTTGCTGCGCCCCGCACATCATCAGGAGTAATCAGACGGTCGCCTAGAACTGAGCGAATCTCGGCATCGACTGCATCGAGTTGGGCTGCGTCAAAGGGGATCATCTTTGTTGCGTCAACGGGCGCTGGCAGGTTCTCGTCTTTGAGTTCCAAGTTGATGATGACTGGCAAATGCCCCGAGTGTGAATCAGACCAGGTCTTCAACTGACCCATGCAGCCAATCAGCGTGGGGCAGGTCGAGATGAAGTCAATATCTTGGATATGGATGACCTTCATGCCCGGCTCGCTCATGCCTGTGGGGCGCTTGACCGAGAGCGTCAAGATGTCTGGCAGTAACGGTCGTGCGAACTTGCCGCCAGCGGGGTCAGCCGCAATATCAAGTTCGAAAGACCGCACCCCGCGTTGTAGCTGCGTGGCAAGCGGTGCGTGGGAGTAGTTGATCAGGTCTGCTGAGCCAAGGGCCGAAGCAACAACTGGTGCCTGCTTCGCGAAGAAATCAAGCCACTGCAAAATCGGTGCCTCGGGTGCAACGTGGTAGCTGTTATGTGAGCCAATGAACTGCAGCTGATTCAGCCGTACAGTGTCGTCACCAGAGGGAACAGTGGCTTCGCCAGCCCCAGTAGAGGTTCCGTCGCCGCCATTATTGAACGGTGCGCTCACACTGCATGACGCAGCGACTGAGGCCGTAACAGTGAGCAGTCCTACAGCAAACAACTGACGTGACTTTGTCCACGTGAATTTCATGATCTCCCCTTGCCGTTCGTAGCGCCTAGAACGCCACGCTCAGATCGTATTGAGCAGTGTGTCACTTGTTCACCTTGCGTTCAACCTCCATTCAGGTTCTAGGTGGAAGTACCTAGTGCTAGTAGCTACGGGTCCTGCGCGAATCTCAAGCTGGAATCTGAAAGAGTGGTGACCATGCAGGTTGCGTCTTGGCTGTCTGAGTTTGAGCCACCAGTTCAGGTGCCTGAAGCTTTCATTGAGCAGCTGCGCGAACAACTTGAGGCCACGGCCCTGCACGCAGCGGAGATAGTCAGGGGAACAGACCCCGAACAACTACCAATCCGGGTACCGAAGTCGCGGCTTGCAGATCTTGATTGCTGTGAACGAAAAGCCCTTGCTACCTACCAGGCAGATTACGCAGAGCAATCGATAACGGCGTCGATGTTGCGCGGGGTGGCACTTGATCGATTTGTGACCTATCAACTCGTAGCTGGCCGAGTCACGGAGCCGCTGCAGACATGTCTTTCAATGCTTGAAGCAGAAGCAGAGGACTCGGCGATAGCTGCTTTCGAGGCGCTCGGCCCCGAGGCTGCTGCAGCGCTGATTGATCCGTTAGCGGCGCTGGTCGCTGATGCTTGGTCGGGGATCGATCCTGCCTGGGTGCCAAGAACACAGTCTAAGGCCTCAGCGGTTTTTGCTGACGGTGCTGTGGTCTGTTCGGGAATCATCGATGTAGAGCTAGGTGGCCCGAGTGCCGGAGTACCAGCGGTGGTGGTCGAGGTGAAGTCAGGAAAGCCAGTGGCAGCACATCAGGCAGAGGCCTATCTGTACGGTCTGTTACTAGCTTTGCGGGACGGCCTAGCTCCCGGCGCAGTCGCTCGTTGGTACCCCGGCTCAGAACTTGCTGCTGTAGTCGTCAGCGAAGGTCTGCTTGCATCGGCCGCAGCGCGTTTAGAGCAAGCCATGTTGCGCTGGGCTGAGTTG
>WLLG01000282.1 GCA_009700815.1 Actinomycetota bacterium | reverse complement strand
TCTTCGAGATGGCGGCTCAGGGTATCGGTCTGCGAACTCACGCGTGAAGCCTTACACAGACAGCGCACCAGTTAGGGGTCGCCGGGCCCGGGGGACTGAGCCAGACTGTGGAGTATGAATGCGTCGGTTGAGAATCACCCATTGGGAGCTACAGGAGTCTGGAGCGCTGCGCTCCGTTACGGAGATGTAGCAGCAGCAGCCGAAGCGGCCGCAGAACTGGAGTCGCTGGGCTACGGGGCACTGTGGGTTCCCGATGTCGGCGGTGACCTCTTTGGCGCACTCGAGAATCTGCTCGAGGCAACATCGACCGCGACGATCGCTACAGGAATCCTGAACCTGTGGATGCATACCCCCGAAGAGACTGCTGCTCGGTACAACGAGTTTGTGTCTGGGTTCGGTGAGCGTTTGATGTTGGGGATCGGCGTGAGCCATGCACCCCTAGCCAACATGTTGAAAGAGGGCCAGTATAAAAAGCCGTTGGCCCGAACGACTGAGTACCTTGACCGACTCGATGAGGCTGATCCTGCGGTCCCGGTGCAGCACCGCATGTTGGCAGCGCTTGGACCAAAGATGCTGGAGCTTGCTAAGGATCGCACGGCAGGTTCACACCCGTATCTAGTTACCCCTGAACACACGGCCCGAGTGCGAGATGCTCTCGGCTCAGATCGGTTGGTGGCACCCGAGCAGGCTGTGGTGTTAGAGCGAGACCCCGAGCGTGCGCGCTTTCTTGGCCGGACGCACCTAGCTGGCTATCTCAACTTGCCGAACTACTCCAACAACTGGAAACGCATCGGGTTTACTGACGAGGACTTGTACGAGGGCGGTAGCAACCGCTTGGTGGATGCTCTCGTTGCCTGGGGCGACGAAGAAGCCATCTTGGATCGGGTACAGCAGCATCGCGATGCTGGCGCAGATCATGTGTGTGTGCAGGTGCTCACCGATGACCTGTTAGTTCCGGCTACGGCAGAACTGCGCAGGCTCGCCCCCGCTCTTATTGGTTAAGTAGGACAGAGAGGCGCGCTGCAATTTCTTCGAGCACCGGCGCGTCGCTATCAGGTCGCTTGGGTGACAGCGGGTGGGTGTGTGCCGACTCCACCAGGCTTTGAGCTTGCAAGAACATCGCTGCATCGTGACGGTATCCGGGGACCGGAGGCCGAAATGCAAACTGCCCTAGGTACTGCAACAAGTCGTTGAGCTCCCAAAAGCGTGCCGTGTCTCCCGCTTCCCAAGCAGCATCACGAGCTGCGAAACCGGCGGGTGAAAAAGTCGACAAGCCGAGCAGATAATCGCTGCCGTAGATGACCATGTCGATTGCAAGATCATTGCCAGTCATCATCTGAAAATCTGGACGCACTCGCTTGCAGAGCTCGAGGCGTTCCCATTCCAAGTCGCGCCGCAGCGAACTGTGCTTGAGGCCTACAACTGCGTTAATACCGAGCAGACCCTCGAACATTTCAGCCGAGTAGATTCGGCCAGCAGGGTGAAACATCGGCCCTAGTTCGAACCCCAAATACGCATCGACTTCGGTGGCCACTAACTCGTGCGCCCCAAGTACCTCGGGCTCGGACAGCCCAGACATGCCGTGACTCGGAAACAGAATCGGAACAGCGCCTGACGCGGCAACAGCAACACTCTGCGCAAGCAGCGCATCCGGATTGAAAGTGTCACCCGGTTGGTCATCAAGGTGGACTCCTGCGATGAACTTAACTCCAAAGCTCTTAGTCAGAGTGAGTACCTCGGTGCGTTCCGCAGCCGTTAGGTACGGGCCGAAACCTGTATCCATATTGACTGCCGGTGCGAGCCCAGCCTGAACAGTGCGCTCAAGGTGCTGCTCGAATTCGGCCCAAGAGATCGAACCATCCTCGTTGACCGTCATCAGCACAGCCGAAGCACCGCTGATCTTTCGGTTTGGAACAATGGCGGGTGCTCCAGTCATGTTGCGCTCGATTCGGTCGAGGAGTCAGTTGGATCGGCCGCCGCATCTGGCGCCGGGTTGCGAGCCTGTTTGGTGTCTCGCTTAATACGAGCCAACTCAACACGTTCGGGGCGCTGTTTATAGAACTCGTCAAGTGGCCAACATCCAGAGATCAGCCCATGGCGAGGTGCGGTAGTGCAATCGCTAAACGTCCGACACACGTGTTTGCGGTCAAGGGATTGACCTGCAAGTACTTGAGCAGGCAACTCGGGCAAGCTCAGGGTCATTCGACCAAGCCCGATCATCTGCATCCATCCCTCAGCCACGAGCGCCTGAGCAACCTGCGGCAAGAACTCTTGCAGGTAGGTCAGGCCCGAACCGACCACTAACAACTCGGGGTGAGCCTCGGTGAGCTCACGCGTCACCTGCTGCATCTGCCAAACGTCAATCAGCGGATCTCTGGGCGGCTGGTATCCATCCGAAGGAGGGAAGTAGGCCGGCCGCTGCACATGGGGGCAGTAGTAGGGGCTACCGGCAGTCATACACAACATGGTCACGCCGAGTTCGACAAGCAGATCGCAGAACATGTGTGTTTCTGTCAGGTCGATTCCAAGGCCAGTGCCGTCTCCCCCAAATGCATAGGGGTAGGGGTCCGTCGACTCGGGAATTCCTGTGCCCTCTGGACCCGCCATATGCGGAACAATGTCGAAGGCGGACAGCCGCACGCCCACTCGAAGCCCGGGGGCTTGATCGCGAATTCCGGTGAGTACATCTCTGAGGAATTTTGTGCGGCCCTCGAAGGATCCTCCGTAGGGACCTGGACGGTCAACAGCCGAGAGCAACTCATGTAACAAGTAGCCGTGGCAATGCTTGACGTCTACAAAATCAAAACCCGCATCGCGCGCAACGACTGCTGCGGCCACAAAAGCATCGACTAACTCATCAAGGTCTTGGTCGGTTAGAACTACGCAGTTCTCTTCGCCCACTCGCTTATCGAGCAGCGGGTGACGGTAGGCAACTAAGGGTGCAGCCTGACCGAGCGGTCGAGCCCAGCGACCCGAATGCGTAAGTTGCAGGCCAACCATCGGCGGGGCTGGCGGGGGGTTCCCCTCAGCGCCGGATTGGCTATGAGCCTGGAGCAGGGTGGCGCGCAAACCTGCAAGGTCCTCCACACTGTTTGGGCCGATCGTGAGCTGATGCGGGTTAGCCCGCCCAGCAGCGGTGACAGCAACAGCTTCTCCGCCCCAGATCAGCCCAGCACCCGAACTGCCAAACCGCTGCCAGCGGCGATGAACTAACTCTGTTGGCCTGCCGTCTTCGGTGCCATCCCAGCCCTCCATGGGCAGAACTGCAAAGCGGTTCTCAAACTGCCAGCCGGCATGGACAAGCGGGGTTGCAAGGGCGCCTTGGGCTGACACTTGATCTGCGATTGGTAGCTCGCAGTCAAGTTCACGCAGACGGCTGCGCAGCGCGTCGGCATCTTCGAGGCGTCGAATTTGTGGAAAGGATCTACTCATAACGCGAACAGCATGACACTCGCGATGCCTTCGCGCACTGACTGCAGCGGGCAGAATAGAGAGATGTTGTTGACGGGTGTTGTGGTAGGTGCTGGGGATCGCGGGTACGACGCGTATGCAACGTTGTTGCTGGAGGAACCAGAGCTAGGAAAGATCGTGGCTGTGGCCGACCCTGATGCTGGTCGCCGAAAGAGGTTTGCAAAGCGCTACAGCCTGAGCGCTGCCGACTGTTTACCTGGTTGGGAAGAACTCTTCGAGGGTCCACGTCGCGCTGATTACGCGATCATCGCCACGGGTGACACGCACCATGTTGAGCCCACGATTGCGGCTCTTCAAGCCGG
>WLLG01000281.1 GCA_009700815.1 Actinomycetota bacterium | reverse complement strand
TTCCTACCTTTATCGTTGGAGGTGTTCAGGATGAGCAACTGAATAGCCATTGGATTGAAGCACTCAGTGGCATGACTGATAATCCAGACCTCTGGATCACGATTTATAACGGGATGCATAACGATGCGCTTGCACCGCAGATTCTGACAAGATGGATCGAGTTCCTTGACCTATTTGTGGCCGACCGTGTGCCGAATGTGCCCGGCGACTTGATGGCCATTGCAGGTGTCCTATCTCAGGAAGCCTCGGGAGCCCCGGCAGAACCCTTGCAGCAGAGCAAGCTTTCCTCGATGGCGAGTTTGGAAGAGGCGCGAGAAGCGTTTCGGGCTGAGCCGATGGTGACAGTGCTTCTAGACGTAGGCAGCGGGCCATTAGGCCCCGGTTCGCTTCAGCCTGGTTATGTGCAGACATTTGACTCTTGGCCGCCAGCAAATCTGCAAGCTAAGAGTCTGTTCGCTGGCCCAGATGGATCACTCACCGACACTGCTCCAACATCTGATGACCCCAGCTTGTCTGACCAATATGTTGCTGACCCCGCCGCACGGCCCGAGACCAGCCAAGACAACGGCGAGGGCAAGCCCAAGGCGAACTTTAAAGATGAGCCGAACAACTGGGTACCACTCGTAGACGGCAAGGGTCTTGGCTACACGACCAGTGTTCTTGAGTCGGATGTGATGATTGCCGGAGCATCGAGTTTTGATGCCTACATCGAGGCCAGTGCACGCAATACCGACTTGCAGGTGACCTTGTCAGAGGTTCGTCCTGACGGCAAGGAGATGTATGTGCAAACGGGATGGCTTCGAGCAACGCACCGCAAGCTGGACGCTAAGCGCTCTACGCCGACTGATCCGCGTCAGACACACTTAGCAAAGGATGCTCAGCCGCTGACGGCGGGCGAGCCTTCGTTGGCTCGTGTTCAAATTTTCCCTGTGGTGTACACCTTCCGTGCAGGGTCTCGCATCAGAGTGAGTATCAGTGCCCCGGGTGGAGACCGGCCGATCTGGACGTTCAAATCGATCGATGATGGAACGACCACCGTGACTGTGTTTCGCTCGGAGCAATACCCGTCAGCACTGGTGTTGCCGGTAGTAGAGGGAGCTGTTGCGGGTGCGCCGCTACCAAATTGTGGAACGCTGCGCGGTCAACAGTGCCGGGTATTTGAGCGTTCAAGCACTGGCGGTTGACCCTCGCCCCAGCAGGGCAACGATTGGAACGAACAGCAGGCAAAAAACTCCGACTGCTACCACGACGTCGCCGAGCACGTTGCTCAGAACAGCTGTTGATTGGCCTGCGGTCTGCGTCACGATGACCGAAGAGACCACGGCAATGCCGACACCACCGAGTCCGATCAAGACAGTGAGTACTACACCAGAAGCTGCTCCAGCTTTCTCGGCAGGTACCACTGCCTGCGTGACCACGCTGGCGTATGACCAGCACAAGCCAAATCCCGCACCAGCAAGAAGGGAGAAAGCCAAAAAGGGTTCTATGTTGCCCAAATTGAGGCCCATTCCGATTGCCCCGAGGCCACCGAGGAGCATGGCGATGTTCATGACGGCCCATGACTGAAACCGCTCGAGGCGTCCCGAGAACTGCGAAGCGACGGTGACTCCTATTGAGAAAGCGAGGAGCGTTAGGCCAGAGGTGAGCGGGGAGAGTCCCTCAACGGTTTGCAAATAAATCACTGATACGAAGAGGATTGCAGTTTCAGCAACATTGCCGATAGCCCCAGCCAGAATCATCAGGGTGAACTCTCGAATCCGAAAGAGTTGAAGATCTACAAGAGGTTGGTTTCCCCGGTGCTCAACCAGAATGAATGCAAAAAAACCGAGCGAGCCGCTGAGAAGGAATCCTACCGTGAGCGGAGAGAGCCAACCCCAAATTGAGCCCTGGTCTATGCCAATGGTCAGGGCGGCGATTGAGCCAACGATGAGGTAGAGCCCCGTCCAGTCAATGACCCGTGATGCCGTCTCGTCTCGGCTCTGAACAACAGAGGTTCTTGCCAAGGTGACGACGAGAAGAATGATCGGCACGTTGATCAGAAGAACCCAACGCCAGTTCAGGACTTGCGTGATCCCACCACCTATGAGGGGTCCGAGTGCCTGACCGATTGCAGCGATTCCAAATACCATACCTACAGCTCGCTGGGTCTGTGCCTGAGGGAACCCGTTGGTAACCACAGCCACCGAGACCGGCATGAGCACGGCCGCACCTGCACCCTGAACGATTCGTGCAGCAATCAGCATCTCTGGGCCAATGGCAAGTGCGCCGAGAAGGGACGCCCCCGCAAAAATTCCTGCTCCAATGAAGAGCCAGGTCTTTCGACCCAGCAGATCAGCCAAACGCCCACCGACGATCAAGAATGATGCAAGCGACAGCATGTAGCCGCTGATGACCCATTGCAGCGCAGTGGTTGTGGTGTTGAAATCTGCAGCAGTTGCGGGTAGGGCCGCTTGGACGGCAAAGAAGTCAAGATCAATGGCAAAGATCGCAAGGGCTGCTGCAAAAATTAGCGCCCGCTGCTTTGGGTCCTTGGTGAGTGGTTCAGACATCGAGGGAAAGCTAGCGGTACTCCTGCCCGTGCATTCCTGCAATCTCGCCGAACTTTGACCTATCTGAATCTGACTGTGAGAGATCTGCGTACATGCTTGAAGCGTTGCCAGCAGAGGTCATAGAAACCATTTCTCCACCGTCCTCGCCGAACTTGTACCAATGAGTCGTGTTCGCCGGAACATGAACCAGCGTGCCGGGGCTGGCCAGAGCTTCCTCATCCCCGACCCCACACAGAACAGTGCCACTCACCACGTAGAAGGATTCGTCCCATGGGTGAGCGTGGGGACCAGGGCCGGTTTGGGCCGGACCTGACTGGAGGAATATCTCATAGCCCTCGGTCTGGGATTGTTCGGCAAGCACGGTGATCTCGAACCCTGCGATACCAAGAGGTTCGGGTCGGTCAGCAGTGGACAGGAATATCGGTTCGGGCATGGCAGTAGGACCTCTCTGTAGAACGTTTAACACTAGGGCACTGCCGCCGATTCATGCCCGTACGCCTGTTGCAGCGGTGTGCTGCGCAGGGGTTGTGGCTGTTATGGGGGTGGTCTGGGTTGTTGTTTTTGGTGGCGTTGTGAGTTGAGGGTGTGGCCGTTGGGTGTGGTCCATGTGAAGTACTGGTCGGGGGTGATGGTCATGGTCCAGCCGTTCCGGTGGGTGACCATGTGGTGGTAGCGGCACAGTGATGCCAGGTTGGAAAGGTCTGTTGTTCCGCCGTTGTTCCAGTGTTCGACGTGGTGTGCGTCGGTCCATTGGGGTGGGTTGGTGCACCCGGGGAACACGCAGCCGCCGTCTCTGTGTGCGAGTGCTCTGCGTTGTGCTCTGTTGGCTAAGCGTTGGGTGCGGGTGAGGTGCAGTGTGGTTGCGTTGTTGGTCGTGAGGAGTGCGTAGATGGTGGGGTTGCAGGTGAGGGAGTTGGCGAGTTCGGCGCTGAGGGGTTGGTTGTTGTGATCGGTGAGTTTGCTGAAATCGAGTCGGGTATCGGTGTTGTTGATGGTGATAGCGAGTTCGATACCTGATCCGTAGCTTGCAGTGTTGCTGCTGCTGCTGCTGCCGTTGTTGTTGTTGCCAGTGTTGTTGTTGTTGTTGGTGTGTTGGTGGGCGAGGTTGCTGAGTGCGAGCGCGAGGAGGGTTGTGCGGTTAGGTGTGGGGAGATCGGTTGTGAGTTTGCTGTCTTTGTTGAGCTGGTTGAACAGTTGATCTGCGTGGGCGTTGAGGGTGTGTTCGAC
>WLLG01000280.1 GCA_009700815.1 Actinomycetota bacterium | reverse complement strand
CGTTGGTGGGCTCGACCTTGGCAATAAAGTTTGGTGCGGCGGGGTCTGTCACTTCGGAGACTCGCCCGCCCGTAATTTTGAGGGCGGACTTCCAACCGACAAACCCCAAGCCGATCAAAGCCAGCACAAACAAAAAGGTCAGCACCCCCTGCGTGACAGTTGCTTGATGCCGGCGCCTATTGGCCTTGCGTTGACGCATTGCTGCCCGCACAACTGGCTGTGAGCTGCCGGTCGCTGTTGCGCTAGCAGTCGGACCTGCAGCAGTCGGATCTGGAGCCGTCGGATCGGAGGCAAGGGTTCCTTGCGGCGGGCCAGTCATTGCTCATCACCATAGAGGCCAAGTTGCGATATCAAAGAGATCACCGGCTCGGGGATCAGGTGCTGCAACGGTGCCGCTGTTGCAGCGCGCTGTCGCAGGTCAGTTGAGGACACTTCGAGTCTCGGTACCGAAACTCGCTCGGCTGTAAAGCCCGGGGGCACCTCACTCAGCACCCCAGGTCGGTCCACCACGATGATCCGGCAGTACTTGGCTACCTCATCCGGGCGTTCCCAACTGTCAAGGCCTGCCGCTGCGTCGCCGCCGAGAATCAAGAAGAGTTCGCTGTTCGGTTCGAGGGTCCGAAGGGCCTGGAGCGTGTCCACGGTGTACGAGGGACCACCTCGTTGCAACTCGATGTCACTCGCCTCGATTCCCTCCTCGGCGGCCACTGCGGCCTGAACCATCGCAAGGCGATCCTGTGCAGAGGAGAGTGTGCGCGATCCCACTTTCTGCCAAGGCTCGTTCGCAACCACCAGCAGCACTCGATCCAGACTCAACGCGTAGCGAACGTTGATCGCCGTCACGAGATGGCCGATGTGTGGTGGGTCGAAGGTTCCGCCGAAAACCCCGATTCTGACTGGCCGCGCACTGCTCTCTGTTTCTGATGGAGCACTCAGCTGCATAGGTGAATGGTAGGCCCAGAAGAATATTTCATCAGTATCCTCAACTCAGCGGCCGCAGGGCCGATACCAAGCAGGACGGAAAAACACAACCTGTCATCCGTCACCGTAATTATTTCCTCCGCTCAACTCGAGCGGCCGAGCGGCCAGATTTGGCCACAACACGAAAGTTGTCTCACATGAGTGACTCCGTCGGTATGTACCTCAACCAAATTGGAAGGGTTCCACTGCTTGACGCAGTAGAGGAACGCGAACTCTCCCAGGTGATCGAACTCGGCCACGAGGCCCGAGCTCGAAGAGATGCAGGAGAACGCACCCGAGATATCCGATCAGCCATTGCCGCAGGAGATGCTGCAAAGGACCGGTTTATTCGCTCCAACCTTCGACTCGTGGTCAGCGTGGCTCGGCGTTACCCGTTGCCGCCAGGAATGGACCTGCTTGACCTTGTCCAAGAAGGCAATCTGGGTCTGGAGCATGCCGTAGACAAGTTTGACTGGCGCAAAGGCTTCAAGTTCTCGACCTATGCCACCTTCTGGATTCGGCAGTCAATCGGAAGAGCACTCGACCAAAAAGCGTCTCTGGTTCGACTTCCCGGTGACCGCTCAGCAGCATTGCGTGCGGCGTTGCGCAATGTCTCTGGAGATGGAGACTCGCTCGATGATGCAAACGCAGAGCTTCACCGCCTGACCACACCGACCTCACTCGATCGCAGCATCGGCGATGACGACTCAAACGAACTCGTCGACATGCTCGCTGACCGCCATTCTGGTCCCGAAGATGTCCTGCTCGACAATGAGCATTCAGAGTGGCTCACAAGCCTGCTCGAGATTCTGGACCCTCGTGCCCGCAGCGCAGTGGAGCAACGCTTTGGCCTCTCTGATGGCCAGCGCAAGAGCTACCGAGAGGTTGGCGAGGATCTAGGCATCACTGCCGAGGCTGCTCGCCGACTCGTCAAGCGTGCGATGGGAACGGTTCGCGAGTTGGCCCTCACTTCAACCTGATCCGCTCTGGCACTTCAGGCTGGGCGGCTCTGGCACTTCAGGCTGAGCGGCTCTGGCCGGTAACGTGTGGGGCGATGACTAGCACGGCTTCCTCCGACAACTCTAGAAGCGAGATCTCTGGCGAGGGCTCCTCCTCTGGCGCTTCTTGGACCCCTGATTCTTGGCGGACCAAAACAGCGCTGCAACAACCGAACTGGCCAGATGCCAACGAGTACGAGTCAGTCCTCAAACAACTTCGTGGGTTTCCGCCGCTGGTATTTGCTGGCGAGTCCCGCCGCCTGACCGCCGAGCTAGGTCGTGTGTCTGAGGGCAGGGCATTTCTGTTGCAGGCCGGAGATTGCGCCGAATCTTTTGAATCGTTCTCGGCCGACTCCATTCGTGAACGCCTCAAAGTCATCTTGCAGATGGCCGTTGTTCTGACATATTCCGCTGGGGTGCCAGTGGTGAAACTCGGCAGAATTGCCGGACAGTTCGCCAAGCCCCGATCTGCCGACACAGAGACGATCGACGGGGTCGAACTCCCCAGCTTTCGCGGTCACCTCATTAACGATGTGGCATTTACTGCCAAGGCTCGAATCCCAGTTCCGGCCCGCATGATTGAGGCGTACCACCAGTCCGCTTCCACCCTGAATCTCTTGCGTGCTTTCACCACCGGAGGATTTGCTGACCTCTCGCGAGTGCACCAGTGGAATCAGGAGTTCGTATCTGCGAGCCCACAGGGGCAGCGTTACGAGCATCTCGCCGAAGAGATCGAGCGTGCCCTGCGCTTTATGGATGCCTGCGGTCTCGACCATGAGACAGTCCCGGCGCTCCATCAGACCGAAGTCTGGACCAGTCACGAAGCACTTGTCCTGGGGTACGAAGAGGCGCTCACCCGCAAAGATTCTCTTACGGGCGACTACTACGACTGCTCGGCACATATGGTGTGGATTGGCGAACGAACACGAGACCTTGAAGGTGCTCATGTTGAGTTTTTCCGCGGCATTCGCAACCCAATCGGATGCAAGGTCGGCCCAACGGCATCGGCTGAGCAAGTGCTCGATCTCTGCGAAGCGCTCAACCCCGAACGCATCCCTGGTCGTCTGACCTTGATTACCCGCATGGGTGCCGTGAACGTCACCGACTCACTTCGACCACTGCTGCGCTCGGTAGCCGATGCTGGCCACCCGGTGGTCTGGGCCTGTGATCCCATGCACGGCAACACCTTTACTGCGCCGAGCGGCCAAAAGACACGTCATTTCGATTCGATCCTCGCCGAGATCAGCGGCTTCTTTGAAGCTCACAGGGCCGAAGGAACTTGGCCCGGCGGCGTGCATGTCGAACTCACTGGAGACGACGTCACTGAGTGCCTAGGTGGTGCAGAGGACCTGCTCGACGGGGACTTAGGGCTGCGCTACGAGACCATGTGTGATCCGCGCCTCAACGGCCGACAGTCTCTGGATTTGGCTTTTGGTGTGGCCGAACTCCTGCGAAAAGGCTGAGAAACCAGACCTTGTCTGGGCAGTTCGGCAATTGTCGACTGGACTAGTCATGTTTCGCTGCTAAAGTTGACCTATTCAGTCAGCTTTACGCCTGCATGCACTGACTCAAGACGCTAATTTCCCCTGCCCGAACGATTACTTGCTGCTGCACTTGCCGCTGCTACCCACGGAGAACCCATGAGCACCATCGAGATAGATTCTGACGGCACGGTCACTGGCAGCGATGGTCTTGACCAACAGATCGATGCCGGAATGGTCGCCGATATCCGCAAGTTTGAACGCTCCCTTGCCGGGTACCTAGCTGGCGAGATTGAAGAAGACGTGTTCAAAGTGTTCCGACTGGCCAATGGCATCTATGGCCAGCG
>WLLG01000028.1 GCA_009700815.1 Actinomycetota bacterium | reverse complement strand
GCCAAGTCAGCGTGCGAGATGAGTCCGCAGATACGGGTTACGACCGCGACTTGTTTAACCATTGGATCGATGCAGACGGCAACGGCTGCGACACTCGCTGCGAGGTTCTCAAGATTGAGCGGCTGCCCTCTTTGCCTGGACTGCCTAGCGGTGGATGGTTGTCGCTGTACGACGGGAAGGTCACCGAAAATCCCTCGGAATTCGACATTGATCACCTTGTCGCTCTTGGCGAGGCTTGGCGCAGCGGGGCATCCGAGTGGGATGGAGCAAGGCGCCAAGCGTTTGCTAATGACCTCGACGAGCCTCGCGCCCTGATTGCGGTAACGGCCTCATCGAATCGGTCAAAATCAGATCGGGACCCCTCGAGTTGGCAACCACCAGACAAGGCCTATTGGTGCACCTATGTCACGGAGTGGATGGCTGTGAAGCTGAAGTGGGGTCTTGCCGTGGACCCAATCGAGTTCACGGCGCTGCAAAGCATCGTCGAAGGCTGCTGACCCGCCCAGACCAACTCGCTCACGCGAATTACCCCTTGCCTGCACGCTCCGGGCTTCGCGTTCCGGGCAGTGAGCTCCTCAAGATCAGGCGAATCGGCTATTGGGTTGCACCGTGGTTACATATCGACCCCTTTGCAACCCAATACCCCGAAACCCTTAGCGAGAGATCAGAGGATCGACGAAGCCGTACCGACTCCCGATGGAGGCGCGGTCGCTAATGCGCCGTTTAGTTGCCAGGCTCAGCGCAACGTTTCTCACATCAGAAACCCCTTGCACGCTCATCGCTATTCCGCTGATTTCCGTAGCTCTTCGAAGCCTTTCAAAGCCGTTCGAATATGTCTGGATCATGCATGGAATCTCGCTCTTCATTTCGCCAACCCCACAGGCCTGAAACCTGTTAGGCTCAGATGAGGCCTGGAGTGAGTGTGGGATATGACTAGTAGTTCGACGGGTGGCCCGCAGGGTTCAGACTGGTGGAGGGCATCCGATGGGAATTGGTATCCGGCTGACCAGTGGGACCTGTCCCTTGGTGCAGCCCCCACGACTTCAGCATCCGCGCTCGGTTGGTGGCAGGCCGACGATTCCTCTTGGTACCCTCCGGAGCAGTGGACTGGGCCCGCAGATCTAGCTCCGCGTGTGCTGACTCCTGCTGTTGAGAATCAGTCGGTTTGGAATCAGAGTGCTACTCCGGAGTCAGCATCTCCAGGAACCTCTAGTGATATTGAGACTCCACCCCATTTCTCACCGACTGTCACAAGCAGTCCGACTCAACCAATTGCGGAATCGGATTTTGCAAGTGCTCCAGCGGAGAAACAATCAAAGCTGATCAAGGTGTGGATAGCTGCGACTGGAGTTGCCCTTGCCTTCTTTGTCGGTTGCGGTACAGGGGCAGCCATGCAGGACAGCACGATCTCTCAGCAGACGATTCGGGCTGATAAGGCCGAATCGCAGGTTGCAGACCTAGAGAAGCAGGTTGCTGACCCTGCCAACAAGGCGAAGGCCGATCAGGCAGCAGCTAATAGGTTGGAGCAGGAACGGATATCCAAGAAGGAACAGGCAGAGAGCGACGCAGCGACTGCTGCAGCTAAATCGGCAAAGAACGCTGAAGCTGCGGCCGCCAAGGCAGCGAAAGATTCTGAGGCTGCAGCCGCAAAGCAAGCTAAGGCGGCGAAGGATGCCGAAAAGAAGGCTGCGAAAGACGCCAAGGATTCGGAGGCCAACCAAGCGAAGGATGCAAAGGATCAAATATTTGCAGGGCGACCCGATGCACAAAAGAAGGACCAAGAGGAACTGGTAGGCGGCGCAGCCAAGATTGACGGGCTCAGCGCCACAGTCACCAGCGTTGAATTCGTCCAGGAACTCAGCCAGTTTGAAACCGATGGCTACTTCAGGGCAAACATCACCATCGTTAATGAGGGTGACGATTCAAAGCCCTATAGCCAGTTCGACTGGCGATTCCAGACCGCAAATGGTCAGGTGCTTGATGCTACATTCTCGACCGAACCGTCACTTGGTAGCGGGGACCTTGTTAGCGGTGGAACGGTTACCGGCACTGTAATCTTCCCCGCTCAGACCCCGACTGGCTACGTAATTTGGAAACCTAATCCATTCAAATCAGATCGTGGTATCTGGCCCGCTAGCTAAGAGTTTCACCCTTCCAGCAGTTGTGCGGAACCGATTTAGGTAGCAAGGGCGCATGCACAACGCCCGCAGATGAAGGAGAGATCGAACATCCGTTAAATCGTGGGGCAGCCGTAAAGGTTGTAGTCGGACCATAACCACGAGTCGACTGACACTGAAGCCGTCGTTGGCTGTGGGGTATCCCACATATAGGCACTAGCGGTCCATGTTGCCGAAGATCCAGCTGGTAGGTCGTAAGAGTCAAGCGATGCCCGAGATGAGTACGAGGCACCAGGGACCAGGACACTGATAGAGGGAACTGAGATTGCCGAGTTCGTGCCGTTAGTTATCATTCCTGATATCTGAACATCCCAAGCCCCAGCGCCATAGCTCTGCGAGGAATCCACTGCCGATACCGAAGCTGAGACATTTCCTGTGGGGCACGGGACTGTCGTTGTCGTGGGTACTTCGAATGTGGGAACCTGATAGGAGGGGACTTGATAAGAGGGGACTTGATAGGACGGCGGCTGATACGACGGCGACTGAGGTAGAGCCGGCGGGTCGAAATACTTTGGTTGAAACTCTGGAACCTCAGCTAATTTCTCGCACTTTGCGGAAACCTTCGCAGGCTTTGCAATCATCCCCTCAACTGACGAAGCGAGCGCCATTTGCGTAAATATCAGTGGCACGTTTTGGAAACCGTCCGCGTTATCAGCCATTCGGGTTACGATCCCGACGACTTCGCCCTTGGTTGTCAGGGCTGGCCCACCACTGTTACCCCGATCAAGAGCTGCATCGGTTCGAACAGCGTCACGCACCGTTTCGCCGTCTTGGAAGCTTAGGACCGTCCCCGGTGCTACGCCGAACTCCGTCCCTGGGACAGGGTAGCCAAACCCTAAAAGGTGTTGCCCTTCTGTCAGGCCGGCTGTGTCGGCCCAGCCCAACGTGACGTCTACGGGCTCACTGAGTTCGATGACCGCCACGTCTGGTTTCGGGGTGGCACCGATCACTTTCCCCGTGATCGCTCGTCCGTCCCGTGACCGAACAATCGGGCTGCTATCAATCGAAATGACATGCCAGTTCGTCACTATATGGAATTCATCAATTGCGAATCCTGACCCCGAACCGGCAAACCCGCAGCCTTCAACTTCTATCCGGTAAACCGCAGATCCAAAGTTTGCAACGAGTTCCTCGTCGCTAAACTCTGTTTGTCCCGGTGTGGGGATCGGCGCTGCGCTCGGCATCTCACTTACAGCTCCTTCTACCTGCGGGGTAACCGACCTCAGGGGTGACTCCTTAGTTGCAACAACGCGAGAGGGGCCCGTGTGCGAAGCAAGAATCGCCGCTCCTCCGCCTACAGCAATCAACAAAATCACGACCGCCGCAATCGCAGTCACCACAAGGAAACGTTGTCGTCTTTCGACAGTCGGCCCACCGTCACTCGCGCCCTCTAGGGAGCGCAGATCTGAGACCGTTGATGGTTTACCACATGACACACAAAACTGCGCGTCATCATTTCCAGCAACACCACACTGCGCACAGAACATCCTGCCTCCCTGCTCACTAACGTAGTAGTTCACTCTCGTTGAGCGCAACGGCGAGTAGCAAGAACGCATCTCGAACTCATAGAAGAAGTTTCATTATTAAGCGTGATGGACTGCTCTTGAGAGAGCTGTTTCCACAGCCCCTACTTTGCTAGACCCAGCGCAGCCGCGGTTGGTGCGTCAAGCTGCGAGGTGAACATGAATCCGGGCCATGCATCCTGGTCAGCTGGTCGGGCCAGGTCGAGCTGTCGGACCGGCTCCGCTCGCCAGGCAACGCCCCATCCGGGCAGTGGGTCGGTGCCTGTTTTTGCGAAAATGGCTTGGCCCCACCTGCCCGCAATCATGTCTCGGAAAGCATCCGCAGACTCGAAGGGAACAGAAACCGACTCGGCCACCCGAGTTTCCCAAACAATCCGATCAGTGGCGGGGTCGACCAAGTAAATGGTCTCACCCACGGCAAAGTGCTCGAACGTCTCCCATGGCGCATCCCACACCATGTACGAAACTCCCTCTCGAACCTGCTCGTCAGTGGTAGGGATTGTCGCACTCGGGGTAAATACCAGTCCAGAGCGACCGCACCCCCGGCGAGGAAGCTTGGCCGAAGTGAGCGCAACAGGCTCAACGGTAGATACGGTAGTCGAGATTGCTTGGGCGACGCTGCTGGCAGGAACCGAATCTGGCCTCAAATCAGCGAGGGAACTGCTGACCCTCGGGGACGGAGCTTTCTTTGGATAAACCGTTGCTGAAGCATCGGCATCGGACCAACTCGCACGTGACACACCTGAATCAGTCATCCTGACCTCCTCATCCTCGAAGTGGAAGAGATAAGCCGACTCGGTACTGAACAACTCACCTCAATCGCAATTGTACTGCCGAGGTGTGACAGCCGACCCTTGGATTTAGAGAGCGGTGCTCCGCTCTCCTCAGCAACATGAACTCCTGCAGAACAGCACCCTGAAGCTCACAGCCCCTTGAGGTTGAACCAAGGATTGGTAACGGTGTCGGTGCCAGATCGATCAACCCAAACTCGGTCAGGGGTTGCCCCCACAAACGCAGACCAGACTGACCCATCGGTAACCGAAACTGCTGCGGGATCTACTGAAGTCTTGGGATCAAGGACAGAGCTTTCATAAAACTCCCGATCGGCAACACCATTTCTCCAGTAGCGAAGGTCACTCGAACCGACCCATTCGCGAGTTGCCACAACCTCAGTACTTGGCCCTGCCTCGGGTAGAGCAAACGAGGACGAGAACGCTGTCGGGCCTGAACCAATCGAGGTAGCCACAACAGTGTCTCCAGCAACCGGGCCCACGGTGTGTGCGATCGGGTACGGATCGCTGAACAAATTCACCGGATCAAGGGAGCGATACCCAGCGCGTGACTCCAGCACAAACTTGCGCAGGCCCACCCCGTCCGTGACATAGGTAGACCATTCGGCACGCAGCCCAGAAGAAGCCCCAGTATCGGCATGGACATTCAGCGTGAGCCAGTGATCGGCGACAGCATCACCATCTTGCAAGCGCACCGTCGACAGCGTCAGCCCAGCAGGTAAGTGCGCAGCAGCCCCAAACGCTGCCAACTTGTCGGCCGGAATCTTCCAATGCCAGTTGACTGCTGCTGGCGAACCCTGGACCGAAGACTGCACGAGTGGCTCTTCATTTCCGGAGAGGACCTGAACGGCACTCACGCTGGTTAGCCCGCCGTACAGCGTCTTCTTCAGGGCCTGCAGACTTGCCAGAGTCGTTGGGTCAACTCGGCCATCAGGCTGGGTTATGTTCCACCAGGGCCCGATCTTGAACTTGATCTTGTCGAGGTAAACCAGAACGTGTCCCGGAATTGGATCAACAAATGGTGCCCACTCGGTATTGTCTTGCAACGTCACGTCACCAAGGTCCACTGATATCAACTGTGGGCTGTGAGATGTGCTGTTATGGAAGATGCGATCATTCACGCCGTTGCGCCAGTAAATAAAATCGTTCGCAGTGACCCATTGTCGAGTTGGCAGCACGTACTGACGATCCGCCACCTCTGGCAAGGCAACAGTTGAACTGAACATGTTGTTGGGCGTCAGAACTGTCGCGCCGTTCTGAACAACCGTTTTGCGTATGTCGGTACGAATCACCCCAGCAGGATCAACCAGATGTGTAAAGGGTTCGGGAGGTGCAAGCGGTCCGATCGGGTCAAGCGAACCCTCAGAGGCCCTGGCACGAAGGATCATAAATCGCGGCACGCCAGATCCATCGTCGACATAGGTGGACCATTCGGTTCGCAGACCAGTCGTTAGGCCGCTCACTCGATAGACATTGACGCTCAACCAAAACCGCTCAACTGGATCAGACTCGATGATGCGAACCTTGGCCAGAGAGAACCCTGGAGGAAGGCTAGCCACAGCGGCAAAGTCTTCGGCCTTCTCATCAGGCACGATCAGGTTGATAAAGATAGATGGCGGGGTGTCTTCGACGGTGAAGTCCAAGACGGCCTCTTTCTCGCCTGCAGCAATCAGCGCAGAGTCGTCAAGTGCGAGGCGACCAAACTCCGTCCGCTTCACTTGGTTGAGCGTGGCTTTACTAGGAGCACTGCCTGGCGCAGGCAGTGTGGCTGGTGAACATGCGGAAACGGCCATAGCAAGTAGCAGCACGGCACCGAGCACTGCGAAACAAACACTTCTGCTGCCCCGCCTACCCCCGGTGCCGCCACCCGTTGCGCGGTCTATCGCAGGTCCTTCAAGCAATTTCGCCGATTTCACAATTTCCCCCAGTGGATTCCACGTAACTGCCCGTCGCAGACGTGTAAACACCGTTCACCTTAGAGAGGAGCTTTGGAACAGGCAAGTGTTTTATATTTCGTGTTGCCCTCATTGGGGCCGACGCACACCGGGCTGTGCAGTTACGGAACTCGTGGGCAGGGCGTGGATTGAACAACTCCATTGGGGCAGGTCGTGCCGTTCCAAATCACGCCGCTGAGATCGGCCCCTGTCAGGTCGGCTCCAGTCAGATCAGCTCCGGTCAAGTTTGCACCGGTGAGGTTTGCCCCAAACAATGCAGTGCCAGAAAGGTCGGCTCCGGTCAGGTTGGCGTTATACAAATACGCGCCGGTCAGAGTTGCAGAACTCAACTTGGCCGAAACAGCGTTCGCCTCGGTGAAAATCGCGTTTGTGGCATCGGCGCTACTCAGATCCGCACTACTCAAGTCCGTGCCATGAAAATTTGCGTAGGTAAGGTTCGCATTACGAAGAACCACCCGAGTCAGATTGGCCATGTGTAAGTACGTATAAACCATTCTCGCCCCTGACAGATTCGCGTCGGTGAGGTTCGAATAATAAAAAGATGATGATGACAAGTTGGCGCCACTCAGGTTTACGCCAGTCAAGTTCAAGTACTCAAGGGCCCTGGTTCCGCTGAGATCGCATCCGCTCAGATCAGAACCAGCTACCCGGGCGTTGCAGTCCACAGGTGAGACCGTCGTTGAGGTCGTCGTGGTTGACGTCGAAGTGGTAGAGGATGGGGTTACGGCAGGAACACATCCACCGAGTAAGACTCCGAACACCAACAGCAGGACATACCAAGAACCTCGAATGCTTCGCATCCTAACACCTTCCTGCCGCTCTGGCCAACCCTAGCCCTGAACTGTGCCCACAGTCTCGCCTGTCTGATCCTCCCGACCAGTAACATAAAGGTGTGGGGCAATCTCTTGCGGGCGAGTTGGCAGACACCCCCGGCCCGGCTTTCGCTGATCCAACTGCAGCGACCGAGCTTGGTCTTGGACCGCTCGACGGCTATCGGCCAGACATCCAGGCGCTACGGGGACTCGCTGTGCTCGCCGTGGTGCTGTATCACGCGAAGGTTGTGTTTCCTGGTGGCTTTGTCGGAGTCGATGTCTTTTTTGTTATCTCTGGCTTTGTTATTGGGCGAGTACTTCTGAAGCGTTTTGCAGCGAACAGCACTGCAACCGCCAGAAGGAGCGGCTTTTCATGGTTCTACGTTCGGCGAGCGCGAAGACTTCTGCCAGCGCTGGGTTTCATGCTTGCTGCGGTGATTCTCCTCGCCCCGCTCCTCGCCCCGCTCGGCGGCCTGCCTGCGACTTCACCAACTGGCGTTGCGGCTGCCCTCTTCAGCGCCAACGCCTACTTGTTCTGGGGAACCGGTGTCGGGTACTTCGATCCCGTGGCAGAACTCAATCCGCTACTTCACACTTGGTCGCTCTCGGTCGAAGAACAGTTCTACCTGTTCCTGCCCGTTGTGCTGTATCTCTCATGGAGGCTCGGCAAACGCCGCGACCGGCCTGTCCAATCATTGCGAGTCTTTGTGATCAGCCTGATCGCTGGTTCCTTCGCACTCTGTATTTTGCTCAGCTATTCCGGCGCGATCAGCACCCAAACAGGAATTCGTTTCGCATTTTTCTCGCCATTCACCCGCGCTTGGGAATTTGCAGCAGGCATCCTGATCGTGGTGTTACCCGTTCGCCTACTAGCTCCGGCAAAGCTACGGAGGGTTGCCATCGGTGTAGGCCTGGTTCTCATCATCGTTCCGATGTTGCTGCTTCTCAGCTCAAGTCAGATCCACAGCACGGCAGGACTTTTTGCAGTGCTCGGCACCATGCTCGTGATCTACGGCGGGACCTCGCCAATCCAAGCCCAAGCGGGATCCGAAAAGGGAACCGCAGCGCTGGCGCCTGCCATCTGGCTTGGCGACCTCTCCTATAGCTGGTACCTGTGGCACTGGCCGCTCATTGTTTTCGCCGCAGCCTTCTGGCCAAACTCCGGCTCGCTGCCCTTACTCGCCGCTGTTGGTATGGCTCTCCTGCTGGGGTGGCTGTCGTACAACCTCATTGAGAAGCGATTCAAGTCGGCTCACCACAAGTCGCTGAAACGAACCGTGACCTTGGCAGCTTGCTGCATTGCTGCACCGCTGATTGCAGCAGCGCTTGCCCCTACCTTGAAGCATGTAATCCCCGACACACCAGAGCGGCTCGCCCAACAGCGTCACGTTGCAGAGCGAGTGGGCTGCGATAGCGGCACTCCGATTGGCGAGCGAAAGAAACCCTCCTGTACCTGGGGGAATAAAGCGGGCGGTGCTCCGACCATTGCTCTCATCGGAGACTCAAACGCTGGGCAGTTCAGTGAGGCGCTGATCGGAGCGGCGGAGACCAACGGCATGAGTTTGAAGATTGGCATCCATAGCGGATGTCCCGCTGTGGATCTGCTCGTCGTGACAGCCAATGAGACCAAGGCCGCTGCGGAGTGTCTCGAGTTTCAGAACCATACGCTGAGGGACCTCGAGGCGGATCCGCCCGATGTGATTATCTTGGCCAACTCGACGAGCGGCTATCTCGTTGGTTCGTACGCTCTGCAGAGCCCATCAACCGGGGAGTCCGCGCCTGTCGCTGAGCGCGTTCAGGCTTGGGAGCTTGCCCAAGAGCGGGTTCTAGACCGAATGCTTGCGACGGGTAGCCGAGTCATTCTGATTGCTGAGGTGCCAAAGCCAGTCAATTGGAAAAACAGTGCAACCTGTTCGCAACTCGCAATAATCATTCACCCCGAAAGGTGTGGATTCGTAGACTTCGACTCACGCGGTGAGGCACCTCAGAGAACAGCGCACGGGGCTGAGACTGCAGCTGCGGGCAACGCTGGCGCCGAGCTCTGGAACTTCAACGAATTGATCTGTCCCGAGGGACGGTGCACTGCAAGAAGCAGTGGGCAGATGGTCTGGCGAGACGATAACCACATCAGCATTGCGACCTCGACAGCATTGGCCAAACGCTCTGCTGAACTGCTTCGACACCCGCCTGAGTAGATCTAACGAAGGAGTGACACCTGAGAGTCGGGTCAAAACCAATGAGGGCCCCGGCACAAGCCGGGGCCCTCATCCACATCAACTGCCTGCTAGGTGCGTGGGCACTCAACGGACGATACCGAGCCGTTTGGACAGGTCGTGTCAAACCAAGTTGAACCGAATAAGTCGACATCTGTCAGGTTGGTCCCTCTCAGGTCGGTTCGTGTCAAGTTCGAGCCTCTCAGGCGCCCATACGTGAAGGCGCCGTTCGACAAGTCCACCCCCGTCATGTCCATATCAACGAAGTCGGTGCCATCCAGAACAGTATTGGTCAGAATGCCGTTGGTCATATTTGAGGTATCAAATATCGTGTCCGTCAGATTTGCAAGGTTCAGGTTGATATTGGCTAGGTAAGAACGCGTCAGGTCTGCCCCCGTCAGGTTCGCGCCTGAAAGGTCGAGGCCGCTCAAGTCAAGTTCTGTAAGGTTGCATCCTCGAAGATCAGCTCCCGGACCGCGTACTGAACAATCGATATAGGTGTAATCAACGATTCCCGGCGCGTCAGTGGTGCCTCCCGGCGTGGTGAGGAAGATGTCAGCCGGACCTGCTGGTAGCGCGGGTGTGAATGCGTGGACCTCAGTGGCAGAATCAACCACGAGGCCGGTTGCCTCGACTCCTCGGATTGTCAGCGAAGTTGCACCAGTAAATCCAGTACCGGTCAAAATAATCCGTGAGCCACCCTCTATCGGCCCGTAGGCCGGGTCGACTAGGTCAATCACGGGAGTCAACGCCACGGGAACCAAGCTTGTGGTGGTCGTAGTCGTGGGAATCGTCGTCGTGGGAATCGTTGGTGTTGTTGCAGTAGTGGTGGCGCAGCCAAGAATTGTGTTCTGGCCCCGAAGAACATTGAGTGCAACTACACAGACAGACAGAGCGCCGGCCGGGGCTGGCAACGTTACGTCGTAGCCAAAGTTTGCACCACGGCCATATCGAGCGGCAACGTCGGTGCGGGGAAGGTTCGCTGTGAAGACTCCAGGGGCCCACACTCCGTTGATCAAGACGACAATGTCGATTGGATTGCGTGTGTCCCAGTCTGATGTCCAGCCCTGAACGCGAACGCTGTCTGCTCCACCGGTCACAACATCGACATAACCCGACGGCGAATGCGATGTTCCTGGCGCTGGAGCGAGCTCACAAGCGCCGAGCAATCCCGCCATCAGAGCCAGTGCGAGGAAGGCCCCGCCGAAACGCACACCGCGCCGTTTCGTAAAACGTGAGGATTGCTTCGTACCTAGATTCGACTGCATGTGCCGCTCCATAGTTCAAGGACGAATCATTTCGCCTGCGGCGCAGTTAACTCGGTGAAAAGTGGATAAACAATCCACTTTTGCCGTTTTCTGACTAAATTCTCCGCAAGATTCAAGCCGCCCAACGAATGAGCATGCCCCCTTGCGGGCTGAGAGACCTCAGGTGCAGCGGAACCCGTTGTCACCGCTGCACCAGCCTCTGCCAAGTGCGCTCAGCCTCTGCCAAGTGAACTCAGTTTGCGTCAGACAATTTCTGAATGTCACGCCCATGCGAGGTCAGGGCCCAGATGATCGCAATATCAAGGGCAATCACGATAATTGCCCAGATTGGGTACCACGGCAGCCACAAGAAGTTCACGGCGGCGCTGAGTCCAGCCACGATCACTCCAACGGTTCGAGCAGCAACGTTGCCCGTAAAGATGCCAAAACCAGAGAGCAGCACGATCACGCCAAGGATCAAATGAATCCAACCCCAAGTTGTGATATCGAACGCGAAAGTCCACTTCGCTCCCACGACAAAGAATTCGTCATTGAGCAGCGCAACAACGCCTGCGCAGGCCTGAAAGAATCCGACGATAACGAGCAGCACACCTGCGAAGGCGGCGTATCCCGCTGCCCAGGAACTTGGTTGATCTGACATTCTTGCCTTTCCGCGAGGTGGAGCTTCCACCACGTACTTTCTCTATAGATTCCTGCGGTGCCTTGCTGTCAGCGAGGGTTTCGCCGTTCAACGGCCGACCGGTGTGGCTGACCGCTATGACCTCTGGCTAGGCCGCTTCCGCTTCGGCAGCGATCCTGCCGGTGTCCTTCTTGAGTTGTTTGGCATCTGCACGCAGTTGCTTTGCCTCAACCTTGTCGGCTTTAACCATGGCGTGTTGGATTCTGGCTCCAAAGTCAGACACCCCGACTACAACGAGCCCCGCAGTTCCGGCGTCTAGCTGCTCGCCGGCCTCTTTCAGATCCTTACGGCTCATCCCAGCAGCAGCGTGTCCGGCAAGAGATCCGAGCAGCATCCCTCCCCCGGTCGTTGCTGCAATAAGCCCGGTCCCCAGTGCTGCAGCGGGAAAGAGCGCTAAGACCAAACCCGTGGCCAGCCCTATTCCCCCGCCGGCGACGCCACCAACTCGAGTTGGGGTTTCATGCTGCCGAACGATCTTGACCTTGCCGCCTGGTGTGCGCTCAACGATTGCCGCGTCGTAGGCGTCCAGCAGACCGGCTTCGCTGTGGAGGTCTTTGACGGCCTGATAGTCAGCCCGCGCATCTTCAAGGTCTTCATACATTCCGATGTAAGCAAAGTATGTTTCAACGGCCATTGGTCCGTCCTTCGTGTGGTGAGCGAGCTCCTTGCTCTAGGAACTTATGGAGAGTTCCCTCTTCGTCACAGAGGCCAAGTGCCCTATTGAGATCAATTTCTGGGAATCACCCTGACAGCTTCTACCCTGCTTGGGGTTGAAGCCCTCGCCGAGTTCTCAGTTATCGCTGAAGGAGTACTGCTCAGCCGCTACGGCTCGAGGGCAAACCGCCAGACGTCGTCTTCTACGTTGCGCCACTGAGTGGGATCGAAGAAGTTAAACGTCTCCCGGTCTCCACCGAAGGTAAAGATGGCCTCGTCTGTTGCGCCGGAACCGGAGGGAGCAACCACGGAGTCGTAGTCATAGCGGATGCCATCTTTCGACTTTGCATTCCAAGGGGACCCAGTCTCCTTGTCCCAGATTGCCCCGTCTTCGCTGCTCCACACATCTGTGGGGCTAAACCGGCCGAATACGTCGAGTGGAAATGGGCTCTGCCCGTAACCGCCGAAACAGACGATTCTCGAATCGAGGAGATCGCAGGTGTGACCTGGCCGGGGCGACCAGGCTGCCGAAGCGGTCACGAGTTCCCAATCAGAGCCGTTTCGTGTGCGCCAAACATCATTGAAGTACGGGGGTGGAGTCCCCAAAAAGCCGTACTCGCCGCCTAGGACGTACAAGTAGCCGTCCTTGACTACTACTGCCGCACCAGCGCGCGCCGCCCACGGAGCTGATACAGAAACCTGCTCCCAGTTCACCCCATCGGCTGACTTCCAAACATCGTTAAACAGCTTTCGCGTTGGCGGACCCCCTACGATCACGACGTCATCATTAACTGATCCGCCGAGCACATAGATCTCACCGTTCAGTACTGCTGCACTGAGGCCAGCCCGACCCTCCCATGGGGCGTGCGCAGTGAGTTGCTCCCAGTTCACCCCGTCGCGACTGCTCCAGACGTCATTGAAAAAATCGGAGCGTG
>WLLG01000279.1 GCA_009700815.1 Actinomycetota bacterium | reverse complement strand
GCGGTAGGGAGAACCGCAGAGTTTGTGAACCCTAGGTGACCCCTTGCTACGCCCTGCGCCCCTCAGAAGAACAGTAAATGTACTTCTTCGTTCCCTACTTCTTGTTGATCTGCTGCGAGGAAGCCTGAGAATCAACTTCTGTAGGTTCTGAATCTTCAGAGTTTTCGGTGACCTCGGCGATCTCGGCTTCCTGAGGGGCTGCGCCGCCTAGGGCACCAGCGAGCAAGCCCTTGCGGCTACGCGAGGCCCCTTTGGAACTTGTTTTACCTTTTTCAGCTGCAGCGGGTTCGGCCAAGCTCTTCGCAACACCCGACTTTGCGATGCGAATCACGACATCGACGTCAATCTCTATGTGATACAGGTCATCCTCGACACAGGTGATCGTCCCGATGATTCCACCAGTAGTAATGACCTCATCACCGACATCGAGCTTGGATAACAGTGCCGCCTGCTTCTGCCGCTGTTTCCGCTGCGGCATGATCGTCATGTAGAGGATCGCGCCCATAGGGATCAGGATGATGAGGAGACCAGTAATACTACCGCCGCCCTTTTTTTCTTGAGCGAGGATAGTCAGGAGGAAAGTAATCACAGTGGGGCCAGTCTATGCCGTTGACTCAGCAGATCAGTACTCGCTCAGTATCTAGGCCAGAACTCGCTCAGCGTCGAGGTACGCCTACTCCCCTAACCCGGGCCCCATTGTCGACCACACAGGGGTGACTTGAGAACGGAACTCTTCTAGCTTCCCATTCGCAATAGCCCTGCGGATTTGGTCCACAAAGCCTAAAATCCAGGTCAGGTTGTGAATAGTGCAGAGCGTGTGAGCAGTGGTCTCGCCAAGGCAACTCAGGTGGCGGAGTAGGCCTCGAGAATAATTAGCGCAAGTGGCGCAGGGGCAGTTGGGGTCAACCGGGTCCTCGCTTCTGGCAAACTCGGCTCGCTTGATGTTCAGTCGACCACTGTCTGTGAGCAGCGTCCCATGACGTGCAAGGCGGGTAGGTAAGACGCAATCAAACATGTCCACTCCGAGCGAGACTGCTTCAAGAATCGACAGCGGATCCCCCACGCCCATCAAGTAGCGCGGTTGGTCAACAGGAAGCTCAGCGAGTGCCGACTGCAATGCAGGCAACATTCGCTCTCTGGTCTCTCCAACTGACAGTCCGCCCACAGCGTAAGCATCGAAATCAAGCTCTACCGTTCGCTGCGCAGACTCGCGACGCAACATGATGTCGTCTCCGCCTTGCACGATGCCTAGCAATGCTTGGTCATGGGTACGACGATGTGCGAGACGTGCGCGAGCAGCCCACGCAGCAGTGGTCTCTACTGCATCGCGAAGAACTGACTCCGAGGAGGGAAGCGGCGCACAGACGTCGAGCACCATCTGCATGTCAGCCCCGAGCAACTCCTGAGTCTTGACGGCCCCTTCTGGTGTGAGCATGTAGCTCGTCCCGTCATAGGTGGACTTGAACCTTGCCCCCTCAGCGGTCACCTTCGGGCCAAGGGAAAACACCTGATAGCCGCCAGAGTCGGTCAGCATATGCCCCGTGAACCCGCTGAAGCGGTGCAGTCCTCCAAGGGCGGCCACTGTCTCTGCCCCGGGTCTGAGCATGAGGTGATAGGTATTTGCAAGCAGAATCTCGGCTTGGCTGCCCTCTGAGGTTCGCAGGCCAGAAAGTTCATGCGTACTCAACGATCGGATGGCACCCCGAGTGCCGACGGGCATAAACACTGGGGTTGCAAACGAGCCTCGAGCAGTGCTCACTACACCGGTTCGGGCCAGACCATCTGTTGCTGTGATCTCAAGCTTGAGCTTCATGGTCACCCTTTAGGAGCGGTCCTCGTTGCAGCAACATGGCATCTCCGAAGGACAAGAATCGGTACTGACGTTCCAGAGCAGTGCTGTAGAGATCTCGCCACCGTGGACCGATAAAAGCCTGAATCATTGCGAGCAAGGATGAGCGGGGCAGATGAAAGTTGGTCATCAAGACGTCCACGACTGCGAACTGAAAACCGGGGGTAATAAAGAGTCGCGTTCTGCCGTGTAGCTCAGAACTCGCAGCGGCTGATTCAAGGGCTCGAACAGTAGTTGTGCCCACTGCGACCACACGCCGACCTGTGGCCTGAGCAGTTTTTACCTCGTCCCAGGTCTCGGCTGGTACCTGATACCACTCGGAGTGAATCTGGTGATCCTCCAAGTTTTCGGCTGTCACTGGGCGAAAGGTATCGAGGCCAACAACGAGTTCCACAGTCTTGATCTGCACGCCCTTTCCGGTAATTTTTGCCAAAAGATCGGCAGTGATGTGCAGGCCCGCAGTCGGCGCAGCAGCGGAAGCCGGGCGCTGCGAAAAGACCGTCTGATAGCGCTCTTGATCGCTGAGCCGCTCATGGATGTAAGGGGGCAAGGGGGCCTCGCCCGAGAGTTCGAGTTCTTGCAGCAAGTTTCCCTGATGGATCGGGCGGACTTTTCTTTGGCCCTGCCCAAGATCCTCACCGATTTCAAATCTCAGTGATCCACGGGCGGCTGCAACCTGCTCCCCGACGCGCATCTTGCGAGATGGCCGACAGAGCGCCTCCCACCATCCCCCATCATCATCTTCAAGTGGCTCTAACAGGAGCACCTCGCCAGCACCGCCGCCGGAGCGCAGCACAGCCACCCGCGCTGGCAGCACTCTGGTCTCATTCAGAATCAGCAGATCACTTGGCAACAGAAAATCGGCGAGATCTGCCACGAGTGCATCTTGAGGCTGAGCCTGAGGGCCCAGGTCAACGAGGAGTTTTGCCGAGTCGCGGGGAGCAACTGGGGTTTGCGCAATTGCAGCCTCGGGTAGGTCGTAGTTCAGGTCCTCGGTGCGCATACGAGTAACGGTGGCCCGATTAGAAGCCCATCGATTTACCGATGATCTCTTTCATAATCTCGGTGGTTCCGCCATAGATCGAGGTCACTCGAGCGTCGGTGTAGGCACGGCCAACCGCATATTCGTTCATGTAGCCGTAGCCCCCGTGTAGCTGCACGCAGATATCAGCCACCTTCTTTTGGAGTTCCGTACACCACCATTTCGACATTGCTGCTTCTTCTGCAGTGAGCGTCCCCTCGTTCAGAGCAAGCACGCTCTTATCGATAAAGCTCTCTGCGATAGTGATCTCTGTTTGCATTTCGGCCAGCTTGAAACGACTGTTCTGAAAGCTGCCGATCTTTTGGCCAAATGCGGTGCGCTCGTTGCAGTACTCGATGGTCCAATTCAGAATTGCTCGCGCATGTGCAACGCCGGCCATCGCTATCGAGAGTCGCTCCTGTGGCAGATTCTTGACTAGCAGCTTGAACCCTTGGCCCTCATCACCAATCCGGTTTTCTACAGGTACACGAACGTCACTGAAGAACAACTCCGCCGTGTCCTGAGAGTGCATGCCGAGTTTGTCTAGGTTGCGTCCTCGAACAAATCCCTCCATGCCGGCCTCGACGACAATCAGGGACATGCCAGCGTGCCGCTGAGTTGGGTCGGTCTTGCAGGCAACAATGACTAGATCCGACAAGATCCCGTTCGTAATAAAGGTTTTTGATCCGTTCAGAATGTAGGTGTCGCCATCTCGAAGTGCAGTGGTGCTCATTGAAGCCAAATCAGAGCCAATGCCAGGCTCTGTCATGGCAACTGCTGTGATCAGTTCTCCCGAGGCAATTCCTGGTAGCCACCGGGCCTGCTGTTCTTCATTGCAATAATCCAAGAAGTAGGGCAGGCACACATCGCTATGGAGGGTCATCCCCAAGCCTGCCGGGTAGACATCGGCTGCACAGATTTCTTCGGC
>WLLG01000278.1 GCA_009700815.1 Actinomycetota bacterium | reverse complement strand
TCAGCTTTGCGACCCAGGGCCTTGCACTGCTGACCAAGTCTGAACGCCAAGACCCCATAGGCGCACAAAGCCCTCGGAGTCTGCGTGACGGAAGCGATCAGCGGAGTCATAGGTGGCAAGGCCATAGTCGTAGAGCGATTTGGGTGCGCGACGCCCGACTACTACACAACGGTTCGGTTCTAACCGCAGACGAACATCACCAGTGACGAACTCCTGAGAGGAATCAATGAAGGCATCAAGCGCCAAACGCAAGGGAGAGAACCAGAGCCCGTCGTAGACCATCTCGGCGTAGCGGTGCTCTAAACGAATCTTCTCCCGCTGCAAGTCACGTTCCAAGGTGATTGCTTCCAAATCTGCGTGAGCCATCATGAGCGCCAGCGCAGCCGGAGCCTCATAGGTCTCACGGCTCTTGATTCCGACTCGACGGTTCTCGACCATATCGAGGCGACCAAAGCCATAGGAGCCAACGATGTGATTCAACTGGATAATCAATTCGAACAAGGACAAAGCCGAGCCATCAAGGGCAACCGGGACTCCCTGATCAAACGAGATGGTGATCTCACGAGGTTCAGTTGCAGTGAGTTGCGTCATCTGCCAAACGCCGGCAGGTGGTTCAGCCCACGGGTCCTCCATCTCACCGCACTCAATCGCTCGGCCCCACAAGTTGTCATCAATGGAATAGAGCTTCTCTTTTGTGGCGCCAACGGGGATGTTGTGCAGAGCGGCGTATTCAATTGAATCCTCACGGCTAAACCCCCAGTTGCGCACCGGTGCAATGAGTTCAAGGTCTGGCGCAAGCGCCATGGAAGACACCTCAAAGCGAACCTGGTCGTTGCCCTTTCCGGTGCACCCGTGAGCAATTCCGTCGGCACCATATTTACGAGCGAGCGCAACTTGGTGCTTGACAATCAGCGGCCGGGACAGTGCCGAGACCAGCGGGTACTGCTTCTCGTAAAGGGCATTCGCCTTGATGATGGGCGCTAGATACTCATCAGCAAACTCAGCACGAAGGTCGAGTTGTTCATAGGCAATCGCTCCAGCGCCAAGCGCCTTTTCACGATTACCTTCCAAGGTTCCCTCCTGGCCCACGTCTGCCGACAGGCAGATAACTTCCAGACCAAGGTTCTCGATCATCCAGCGCACTGCAACTGAAGTATCAAGGCCACCTGAATAGGCCAGTACGACTCGCTTTGCCATCAGAATTCTCCGTTTCGGTGCAGGCTCAGATTGAACCCAGTGAGGTTATAGAAAGAACTACTCGCGCTCTGACTCATCAAGTGAGCCCAGCGAGATCGTGAATTAAGTCAGCTACGAAAGCGCCCTGGTCCTCACGTGAGATCAACAGCAACGTGTCATCTCCCGCCAGGCTGCCAATGACACCCTCGACACCGGCGCGGTCGATTGCAGATCCCACGACATGAGCCGAGCCAGGTGGTGTGCGCAGGACGACAAGATCTCCCGAACGCTCAACCTCTACCACCCAGTCCCCCAGCACCCGACGAAGGTGGTCCTGTGGGGCAACCTGGGCCTTTGGCATCTCGGGGATGGCATAGGCAGTTTCACCGCCCGGAATGCGCACCTTGATAGCACCGAGTTCTTCTAGGTCGCGAGAGACCGTCGAGACATTGACCTCGACTCCAAGTGTGCCGAGTAGCTCAACAAGGTGAGCCTGATTGGTGACGCGATCCTTTTCGAGCAGGCCTGCAATGAGGTGCTGGCGTTGCGCCTTATTCGTTCGAGTGCTCATGCGGCACCATCGGTGAGCAACCAGTGCATCAGGCCTCGAGCAGTGTGCATGCGATTCCAAGCCTGTGGCCACACCCGACTCTGTTTGCCGTCAAGGACTTCATCAGTCACCTCATCATTGCGATGCGCTGGCAAGCAGTGCAGGAACACGGCGTTACTCGCAGCTGCGGACATCAGTTGAGCATTGACCTGCCAAGCGGCAAATGCTTTGGTGCGCACCTGCTGTTCCTCCTCTTGGCCCATTGAGTACCAAGCGTCGGTGTAGACAACCTGCGCGCCGGCCACAGCCTGATGTGGGTCTTCAATCAGACTGAGCGAGGCGCCCACCTGATCGAACTGCGCAACTGTGGCGGCGTCGAACCCATAGCCCGGTGGGTTGGAAACCCGAAACTCAACACCCACAAGGCCACAGGCCAAACCCAGAGACTTTGCAACGTTGTTGGCATCGCCCACATAGGCAACGGTCAGGTTTTCGAAGCTTCCGAATGCCTGTCGAATGGTGAGCAAATCTGCAAGGGCTTGCACGGGGTGGGCCTCATCAGAGAGCAGGTTGATGACTGGCACTGTGGCAGTGGCCGCAAGGCGCTGAAGCTTGTGGTGTTCAAACACCCGCGCACCGATAATCGATCCGTACCCCGAGAACAACCGTCCAAGATCCTCAGCCGACTCGCGTGTGTCGATGCCGATCTCTTCGCTGCGCAAGGTAACTGGGTGGCCACCGAGTTGCACCACAGCCATTTCCATAGAGGTGCGAGTGCGCGAAGAGGGCTTCTCGAACAGCAGCATCGCGCCTTTGCCCGCAAGTACAGCCGATAGGTCTTCCTGCTCAGAACGATCCAGAACCTGCAGTAGTTCTGACGCAGTCAGATCGTCAATTTCTAACAGGCTCCTCATGATGCTGCCTTCTGTTCGTGCTCTGCTTGCAACTCGGCAAAAACTGCGCTGAGCGCACTGACTGCTTGTTGAATCTCATCTTCAGAGATCAACAAACTCGGTGCCAAACGAATCGCCGTTGGGGTAACCGCGTTGACCACCACTCCTTGGTGAAGCAACTGCGCAGCTGCACGTGTTGCTGCTGCCTCGCCGAGCAAGTCTTCGTCAAGCTCAACAGCTAGGAGCAGGCCAAGGCCGCGCACCTGAGTCACTGCCGGCAGGACCTGAAGTTGTTGTGCAAACTGCGCTCCAGCAACTTGCGCTCGCAGGGGAACATTCTCTTCCTGCATCACCCGCAGCACTGCGCGGGCTGCTGCAGCGGCCAATGGCTGGCCACCAAATGTCGTTGCGTGATCCCCGGGCTGAAACGCTGCAGCGACGTCTGCCCGCGCCCAACAGGCGCCAATGGGAACACCGTTCCCAAGAGCTTTTGCCATCGTCACCACATCGGGTTGTACCTGCATATGTTGGAAGGCGAACCAACTTCCGCAGCGGCCAAGCCCCGTTTGCACCTCATCCACCATGAACAAAATGCCGTGCTCATCGCACAACCTACGTACTGCTTGGAAGTACTCGACGGTTACAGGATTTACTCCACCCTCGCCTTGTACTGCCTCAAGCAAGACTGCGGCAACGGTGTCATCGAGTGCTGCCTCGAGTTGTTCGATGTCACAAAATTCTACGTGGCGAAATCCCTCTGGCAGCGGCTGAAACGCAGCGTGCTTTGCAGGCTGCCCCGTGGCATGCAGGGTGGCCAGGGTCCGCCCATGAAAGCTGCCCAGAGCGCTGAGTACCACGTGACGGCCGGGGCCTCCGAACTTGCGAGCAAGCTTGATTGCGGCTTCGTTCGCTTCGGCGCCTGAGTTTGCAAAGAACACCTGTCCACCACCGCCGAGCAATGAGTCCAGTGTCTGAGCAAGGGGTGCTGCATGTTCGGTCCCAAACAGATTGGAGACGTGCAACAACTTCTGGGACTGCTCGCACAGTGCTTCGCTGACTGCCGGATGGCTATGGCCGAGCGAGGTAACTGCAAGCCCAGAGAGCAGGTCGAGGTACTGCTTGCCCTGAAGATCCCAGAGCCAAGAGCCTTGGCCGCGAACAAACTGCACCGAGGGTGGCCCATAGGAGGGCATCAG
>WLLG01000277.1 GCA_009700815.1 Actinomycetota bacterium | reverse complement strand
GGAACACGTGGTTGCGCCTTTGATTGGTGGAATCAACGCTGGGAACGTGGACAGGCTCAGCTTGCAGGCAGTCACCCCGCAACTCTTTGCGGCCGCTCGTGGCGGCGGCAGCTTGACCCTGGCTCTGCGTAAACAGCAACAACAGTCCCCTACCGATCCGACTGATCCTGTCTTTACTGCTCTGCTTGGTGGCACCTCGGTCCTAGTTGACGCGCTCCACGATGCCCTCGAAGCCAGAGGGGTCCAGATCCTGACAGGGTCCGAAGCAGTGAGTTGTTTGCAGTCAGACCAAGGCAAGATCCTCACTGAGTTGAGCACCGGGACCATCTCATCTGATGAGGTGCTGATCTGCACCCCGGCTGCCAAGGCCGCTCACCTACTTCGCAGCATTAGCCCAAACACAGCCCGGCAGCTTGAACAAATTTCCTATTCCTCAGTTGCGTTACTCACGTTCGTCTTTAACAAAGAGTCGATACCGGGCGAGCTACTTGCATCTGGGTTTTTGATTCCCCGGACGGCTCAGCTGCTCATGACTGCTGCCTCGGTGGGGTCAACCAAATGGGCTCATTGGGATGATGGGAAACACGTTGTGCTGCGAGTTTCCGCTGGTCACTCGGGCGATCTTCGAGGCGCAGAACTGACAGACGAAGAACTCATCTTGGGCTTGCAAGCTGATCTGCAGACCACCTTAGGAATCACAGATCCTGCAGTAGCCACTCGGGTTTCTCGGTGGCCCGATGGATTTGCGCAGTACGAAGTCGGGCATCTGCAACTCATTGAGAGCATTGAGCAATCCCTGAACAAAGATTGCCCGCAGATTTTGCTCGCGGGTTCCTCGTATCGGGGCCTCGGGATTCCCGCATGCATCGAGCAAGGCCGAAGCGCCGCCGCCAAACTCGTAGACAGCTAACGACTGCAGTACTAACTACTGCAGTACTAACTACTGCAGTACTAACTACTGCTGTATCAACTACTGCTGTATCAAGTACTGCCGAGGCTGAGCTCGCGAACGTCACCTTGCACCGTTTGCTCGGCTGAGCTCCCAAACTGCAAGGTGATCTCGAAGGGCTTGTTCAAATCAAGCGCCTTCTTCAAGCCGACCAACTCGATGTAGGCGCCGCTCTTGGTCAAATTGACTGTCTGCGAAGGAACAAGGGATACAGGCTCATCTGGCACCAACCTTGCCGACTCAGCCCACTCTTCCGAGACGCTCACACCAACAAGTGAATCCTGAGTTGCCCCGCCAGTGATGCTGAGCGAGACCATCACGTCTTGGCCTGCTTCTGTGGGCGGAGCGAACACGTTCGACACACTGGGCAACGTGGCTGGTGCTGCAGTTGTGGTGGTGGCTTCGGCCGCGGCTCCTGCTTCGGTCGTGGTCGTCGTCGAAGACTCCGTGCTGCTGCAGGCCGTCAGAGAACCACCAGCCACACACAAGATGGCCAGACCAAATCCAAGTGCCCGACGAGTTCTCAACTTGGGATGATCGTGTTTTGCAAAACGCAACATAAGAATCCTTTGATGTGCAATATGCCTTTGATGTGCACTGTGCCTGCGAACTTTCGTTCGGCACAGACTGCCTTTCACATTAGGCCAAGCAGCTAGGTGACCTGATAACCCGCACCTGCTCGCCCTGGCTTGCTCCCCCAACGCCCTAGGCGCGATCAGCAGATTTTCTCAGCCTACGGCTTGGGTTCGTACAAGTTGGCCGGCAGGGTGCGAAGATCATGGTTCGTGAAACCGCATCTGCTCCGTCTCGTACTAGGTCTGCTGGCTGGGCTGATGATCTGCGCTGCGCTACCTCCTTGGGGATGGTGGCCACTCGCTATGGTCGGAATCGCCTTATGGGCTGCGCTGCTGGGCAATCAGGCAGGGCTGCAGCGCTACCTGATCTCTTGGATGGTTGGCTTGGGTTGGTTTGCGCCCTCAGTACTGTGGATGTGGAAACTCTCGCCCCCTGGCTACTTGGGTGGCCTGCTGTTTGGTTGGACGCTCATGGTGGGCCTAGTTGGCCTATCCGTTCCGCCGAACCGCTGGAGGCTCTTGATGCTGCCGGCAAGCGTGGTGCTCTTTGAGTGGTTTCACTGCCACGCTCCATTCGGGGGCGTGCCGTTGTCCCTGCTGTCGATGAGCCAAGGCCGTGGTCCGCTGTTGCCGATTGCTCGACTTGGCGGAGGCCTATTGGTGACTGCTGCAGTGGCCGCATTGGGCATTGCGTTGTACCTCGCTGTGGCAGAGAAACAGTGGAAGCAACCGTTAGCTGTGCTGTTGGGTTGTGCGCTGCTCGTCGGGGCTGGCATGGCCTCGCTCAATCTGGTGCACCCGATCTCGGGCCCCGATAACCACATCCGCATTGCTGCAGTTCAGGGTGGAGGCAAACAGGGGACGCTGTTCGACTCTGAGCAGGTTCCCGAGGTATTCAACGCTCACCTGAGAGCAACGCAATCCATAGATCAGCCTGTTGATTTGGTGATCTGGCCCGAGAACGCCATCAACGTTGCCGGACCATTTAGCCAAGATGCTTGGAAGGATCAGCTTGCAACAGAAGCAGAGCGCCTCAACGCTCCAATCCTGGCGGGGGTAGTCGAGGATGATCCAAATGATCCCAATCAGTTCCTGAACTACTCAGTGATAGTCAATCCCGATGGCACTCTCGGTGACCGTTACGACAAAGAACGCAGGGTTCCCTTCGGCGAATACGTTCCGCTTCGCTGGCTCTTTGAGCCACTCGGCGGTAGTTCCCTCCCGCCTCGTGACGCATCACCCGGGGTAGGACCCTCGATGGTAGAGACCCCTGCTGGTCCCATTGCAGTGGCCATTAGTTGGGAAGTTTTCTTTGCGCGACGGATTCGAGAAGGGGTCCGACTCGGAGGCGAAGTTGTTGTTAATCCAACGAATGGTTCGAGTTACTGGCTGACTCAAGTACAAACACAGCAACTAGCTACCTCTGCATTTCGAGCAGTCGAGAGTGGCCGCTGGCTTGTTCAAACCTCGCCCACAGGGTTTTCAGCTGTATTTGATGACACAGGCAAGATCTTGCAGCGCAGCAATATCAGTGAATCCAAAGTGTTGATCGCAACTGTCCCTCGGATGACCGGAACAACTCCTGCGCAGGCACTCGGAGACGTACCAGCGCTGTTTTTAGCCGGAATTGCCATCGCTTTGGCAGGGTCTCACCGCATCCGCAGCCGTTCCAAGAGCCCCCTCATTTGACCATCAGCATTTGACCATCAGGTAGCCGCACAGCGAAGCTTGTACCTTATGAACAAAGGTGCGGCGAGCTCAGGACCAGGATCATTGCCGCGATTACCCGGCCCGGATGACCCGCTTCGCATTGCCTACCTCACGTATCGAGGGAAACCACACGTAGGTGGACAGGGCGTGTACACACGGCATCTGACAAAGGCGCTCGTCGACCTTGGTCACAGCGCAGAGGTGCTCTCAGGCCAGCCGTACCCCATTCTTGATGAGCGGGTTCCGCTCGTCAGCCTGCCAAGTTTGGATATTTACAACGATTATTTTCCCATGCGCATGCCTGCCTGGTGGGAACTCAAAGATAAGTGGGACTACGCCGAAGTTACGGCGTTCTCGAGTGGCACCTTCCCCGAACCCCTAGCATTCTCACTGCGAGCTTGGGATCACCTGAAGGCCCGACGCAATGATTTTGACTTGGTGCAAGACAACCAGTGTCTGGGCTACGGATTACTCCTGATGGAGCGCATGGGTCTACCAGTTCTGGGAACCATTCATCACCCCATCACCATGGACCGCCGACTGGAAATGCAACACGCCGAATCGGCTTATGAGCGCTGGTCAAAGTCGCG
>WLLG01000276.1 GCA_009700815.1 Actinomycetota bacterium | reverse complement strand
TGCCGCTGGTCATGATTGGAACTGGCATTTTGTGGTTCGGCTGGTTTGGGTTCAATGCGGGCTCAGCTTTGAGCGCCAATGGCCAAGCTGTTCAAGCATTCATGAATACCTTTCTAGCTGCAGCAGCGGCTGGGCTTGCTTGGGCAATTACAGAACGAATCAAGGATGGCCACATCACCAACCTTGGGGCTGCATCGGGAATCGTGGCGGGACTAGTAGCCATCACGCCAGCCTGCGGTTATGTCTCGTCTATGTCGGCAATCTTCATTGGGTTAGCTGCCGGTCTGGTGTGCTGTTTCGCCGTCCACTTGAAGTTCCGGGCCGGCTACGACGACGCACTTGATGTCGTGGGAGTTCACTTTGTCGGTGGCCTAGTTGGTTCGCTCATGATTGGGCTGTTCGCAGATGCCGAGTACTTCGGTGCTGAGCATATGAGTGGATTGTTCTACGGAGGTGGGTTCAGACTCCTCGGCGAACAAGCCATTGCGAACGGGGTGACGATTGTGTACTCGGCAGTGGTCACCGCTCTGATCCTGTTGGCACTCAAGGCCACCGTCGGTCTCCGAGTCTCTGAAGAGGAAGAGAACGTGGGACTCGACATCTCGGAGCATGCCGAGACGGCGTATCACGCAGACGACACCATCATGGAACGAGCGTAAATCCTGCAATTGGAATCGTTCACAGGGATGCAACATTGAAGAAACCAGGGAGTGCAATCTGCTCCCTACGGTGACGATCTGTGAGTACCGTGCCGGATTCAGAGCTGCCGAATTCAGAACTGCCGAGTTCAGAACTGCGGGATTCGCAACAGCCCGACAGCCTTCCGGGCTTTGACGGAATCGAACTTTTGCGATGGCCCGAGCAGGACTTGGCCAGGAGATCATTGCTCCGGTCCGGAATTCCTCGACTCCTGGTGCTCTCGGGCAGCAGCCAACCCCCCGAAGATATTTGCTTTGACGAGGATTGGATACGAGCCCCGTATCGACTTGCTGACTTGCAGGCTCGAGTCCGTCGCTTGGCGAAGTCCCTGAATGAACAGTCCGCGACCGAACTCTGGTTGGATGAGCAGCGGGTACTTCATCGAGGGAACCGAACAGTTGTGCTCACGGCTTTTGAGGCAGTGGTTGCTGCAGCGTTATTAGAGCGGCCTGGCGAGATTGTGACCCGGTCGGAAATTGAGCTCAGTCTGTGGCCTGACCAAACTGCGCCGGGACCTCGCGCTGTGGATGCGGTGGTCTACCGATTGAGGGGCCACTGCCGCGGCCTCGGCCTGACGATTATCACGGTTCGCGGCGAGGGATTCATGTTGCGAACAGCGGCTAGTCACCGAGGTGATCAGCCTCGCTAGCAGTGCAGCTCGCTAAGGGTCGAGCGAATCGGCCGGAGTGGTGTTTCTTCAGGCAAACTAGGGAAGTGTCTGACTCTGTCCGTCCCAACTCAACTGTTCCTCTGGCATCTGCAAAGCCTGCCCCTGAAGACTCAACGTTGTTTGAGCCAGCGCAGCTCGGCCCGTTGACGCTGCGGAATCGGGTTATCAAGGCAGCCACCTTTGAGGGGTTGAGTCCAGATGGGCTTGTCACCGACTCGCTCATTGAGTTCCACCGAGGGGTTGCTGCTGGTGGCGTCGCAATGACCACCGTTGCGTACCTGTCGGTTGCTCCCGAGGGTCGCACGCATGCCGAGTGCATCCAATTGGTAGATCAATCAGTGCCAGGCCTGCGCCGGTTGACCGAGGCAGTTCATGCCGAGGGTGCGCTGGTATCTGCACAAATCGGCCATGCCGGACCAGTAGCCAACGCCTCGTCAAACCGCGCTCAATCGATTGCGCCTGGCCGCATGTTTAATCCCCTCGGAATGCGCAGAACGCGTTCAGCCACCGAGGCTGATATCGCCAGAATTACTGCGGACTATGCCCGCTCTGCGCAGCTGTGCGTGAAGGCCGGCTTTGATGCGCTCGAGATTCACCTTGGCCACAACTACTTGCTCAGCGCGTTCCTCAGCCCAAAATTCAATCAGCGCACTGACCGCTTTGGTGGTTCGCTCGAGAACCGCGCTCGGTTCGCTCGCCAAGTTGTTCTCGCTGTTCGTGACGCGGTGGGCGAGTCGGTAGCGGTTACTGCAAAGCTCAACATGGTTGACGGGTTTCGCGGCGGACTCGGCATTACCGAGAGCATTCAGGTTGCCGAGTGGCTACAGGCGGACGGTGCACTCAATGCACTCGAACTCACTGGCGGGAGTTCCCTAGCCAATCCGATGTTTTTGTTCAAGGGTCGCGCACCGCTCAAACAATTTGGTGCAACGCTGCCCTGGTATTTGCGCCCAGGGTTCAAACTCGTTGGAAAGAAGTTCCTGCGTAGCTACCCCTACCAAGAGGCCTACTTCTTGCCCTTGGCGAAGCAGGTACAAGCCCAGGTCGACCTGCCGCTCATTCTGCTCGGAGGGATTAGCAAGCTCGAAACTGCTCAGGCTGCAGTGGCCGAAGGGTTTGCGTTTGTGGCGATGGGACGAGCGCTTCTGCACGATCCCGACCTCATCAATAAGTATCAGGCTGGGTCGGCAACGAGTTCTGGCTGCGTTCATTGCAATCGGTGCATGCCCACGATTTACACCGGCACGCGCTGCCCGCTCGTTGACCCTCGACTGGGCGATGAACCGATTGTTGGGGTCTAGGCAGTGCGGCTTCCTAGACGGAAGCGCTTTCTCTTGCTCCACCAGCTTCGAACTGCCTGTGGATTTTTGAGAAACAGGTAGGCCACAAAGGCGAGTTTCTGTGCGGGGTTGTAGTCATTCGAGAATCTGCGCAGCGGCCGCGGTAGCACCTGAAGGGCTTTCGGGTCGGCGTCGATCAGATGCCAGGGCAGTCTGACGGGCTTGCTCGTAATCAAGCTGCCGTCATAGCCCGAGAAGATGAAGCAACGACTCGAGAGGTCATCGCGTAGGTCCTCAAGGCTGGGTCGATCGGTGCCAAGCACCAATTCGGTCAGGTCTTTGCGGACGAAGAGCAGGTTTGTGGCAGTCACAGCCACCAGGTCGTAGCCCTTGTCGTTGGCAACACCCACGATGGACTTCGCTCCGGACCCCTGTTTCACAGCAAAGTCAGCGGGCTGGGCGTACTCAACCTCATTAGGTATTGCCCCGTTGAACTCAACGCAGATGACTTTTGGAGTTAAGCGTTCGAGGGAACTCAAAATATGAATATCGCAGCCGTCAATGTCAATGGAGAGGAAGTCGGGACTGCTTGGGCAAGGTGATTCTGCTAGCAGGTCCTCAAGGCGTGTAGGTCGAGTCAGCCCAACGAATGCACACATAGCGGTGACAGACTCCGATGAGAAATTACTGCGCAGCTGATCTGCTCGATCGGGGTCACCTTCAATCAGCACTGCGTTCCAACCGTGATTGCGAATCAGGTTGCACGTATTTGATAGGTACTCGCCATCCCAGGCGCCAAACTCGACACACCAACGCTCGCCCTGCTCGGCGGCGTGAAGACGACGAAACAGCTCCTGAAGTATTCCGTCTTCCCCTGACTGCGAGTAGCTGTTGCTTGCGAACTCGGCGAGGGGAGTCAGAGTCTTCATCGACCCAATTTAGCGGGATAGCCTGAAGGAGATGTCAAGTGCCGAGCAGTTTGAGGTTGCGGTGATCGGTGCTGGGGCGATGGGCTCGGCTGTCGCCTGGCAACTTGCGCGTCGCGGCCATTCGGTCATCCTGCTCGAGCAATTCGGCCCAGGGCATCAGCACGGCTCCTCGCATGGTGCCACTCGCATCTTTCGAGTTGCCTATCGCGACCCAACTTATGTGCGCCTAGCAACCGAGTCGCTGCGAGCTTGGGCCGAGCTGGAACAAGAATCGGGGCGAG
>WLLG01000275.1 GCA_009700815.1 Actinomycetota bacterium | reverse complement strand
GGACCGCCCCTAGAGTTGTCATGGAGCTCCAGTCCCGAACGACTGAAGCTCCTCCCTCAGCAACCCGTGAGACGATGACCAAACCCTGCTGCACTCCCTCATCCAATGACCGCTCCGCCCGCGAATCGGGCGCGCCGGTTGGGCTGAACCAGGACGGAGACCTAGAAGAATCACTTGCAGCGGAGTTGCCTCGTCGTTCTGGACCCTCTGCGAAACAAACCTTTGTTTCGATACCTGCCGGCAGCTTCTTTATGGGTTCTGAGGAATCCGCTTACCCAGCAGATGGGGAGGGTCCCGTCAGAGAGGTTTCACTCGATGCTTTCGAGATCTCCCCAACTGCTGTGACCAACGCCGAGTTTGCCGAATTTGTTGCCGCTACTAGATGGCTCACCGAGTCCGAGCGCGAGGGTTCCTCGTTCGTGTTTGGGGGACTTCTACCCGATGACTTTCCACCCACACAGGGGGTCGCCTCTGCGCCCTGGTGGAGGCTTGTGCTGGGGGCCAACTGGCAACACCCAGAGGGGCCAGAATCCACAATTGCGGACCGACAGGACCACCCGGTGGTGCACGTCACATGGGAAGACGCGAGGGCCTACTGCGAGTGGGTCGGGGCGCGACTGCCAACCGAGGCCGAATGGGAGTGCGCCGCTCGAGGCGGATTAGAGCAGATGCGCTACCCCTGGGGTGATGAGCGGGAACCCGACGGCGAGCATCGCATGAACGTCTTCCAAGGGGAGTTCCCAGGCCACAACACTTCGGCTGACGGCTTTGCTGGAACTGCGCCCGCCGACGCCTTCGGCCCGAACGGGTACGGCCTCTTGAACACCTGCGGAAACGTCTGGGAGTGGTGCGCTGATTTCTTTGATCACCGGTTTCATCTCACTGCGCCTCCGGAGAACCCTTCTGGGCCTCCCACGGGCACTCATCGAGTCATGCGTGGCGGTTCCTATCTCTGTCACGAGTCCTATTGCTGGCGGTACCGGGTCTCTGCTCGAAGTGCGAACACCCCGCAGAGCAGCGCCGGCAACATGGGGTTTCGTGTTGTTCGTGACATCAATCTTTAGAACTGCAGAAGTTCCGCAGTAGCTCGGCATGAGTCCTAACATCTCGGATATGGGAATCTTGAACCGCTCAAAAAATGCAACGCACAAGTTTCAGATGCACGAAAGACTCATGAGCTTTGGTGACGATTCTTGGATTGAGAACGAAGCCGGAGACAAGGTCTACAAATCCGACGGCAAGGCTATGCGCATGCGCAAAACCTTCATCTTGGAAGATGCTTCCGGAAAGAATATGGCCGAGATCAAAGAGCGGGTATTGAGCGTCCGGGACAAGATGTCTCTCAAGCTGCCCGACGGGCGCTCCGCAACAGTGCACAAGAAACTCATCGGAATTCGCGACCGTTACAAGGTCGAAATGGATGGCGGAGACGATCTTCATGCCCACGGGAATATCGCCGATCATGAGTACGAGATCGAGCGCGATGGCGACACCATCGCAACGGTCTCGAAGAAGTGGTTCCGCGTACGCGATACCTACGGCATAGAAATCCTTGACGGCGAAGACGATGTCCTTCTCTTGGCTGTCACGATCTGCATTGACGCCCTCTCGGACGAGTAAGCATTATCGCGAGGCCAAGAGGAACCTTCGTCTGCAGCGCTTAGCGGAGCACAGGAGTTGTCGAGCGCAGCACGAGCACTGAATCCAGAACCCCGAGCGCAAGCTCGGTGGACTTCGGCGGGTTGAGAACCACTTCACCAGTGCCCCCAAGCCGATAGCCCAGAGCAGTCTGATTCTGCAGCGAGGCAGCAGCTACGACGTGCGCAAACGTCTGCAGCGCCTCGGCCCCATAGGCAATGGCGGGTCGCAGTTCAATTACACAGCCATCGGGATCGAATAAGTCTCGAAATACCAAATCAAGTTCTTGACGCTCAGATAGCTGTGCAATCAGCAAACTCGTCAACTCCACACTAACGATGAAGTCATCGGCCCCAGTAGCCACGGCCAGCGGCGTATGTCGCTGCTCAAGCAATTCAGCAACAATCCTCACGTCGCCTAATTCATGGTTGTCGACAAGCTGGTTAAATGCCATCAGTGTCAGCAAGGTGCGAGCATCGGCATCATCGCTAGAGATTCGATCTCGATAGCCAAGGACAATGACCTCGTCGAAATGGCGTCGGACTGCATAGGCCGTCACCTCCTCGGGTCCGCCACGAAATGCAGCGACTTCTATCTGTACATTGTTCACCGAGATCGACGGCTCGATCTGCTCAACCTCGACCTGATCTGGGTCCGCGATAATTTCAATGACAGTTTCTGGGCTGAGGAACTCGTCTAGCTCTGCAAGTACTCGCGGGCCCAACACGCTCCAACCAACAACCAGAATTCTGGTTGGCCCGGCCGTTTCTGGAAGTGTCAGAACTGCTGGAACATCAGGAGCGGCCCGGAATCCGCCGCACAGGAACGTGGAGTCATCCGATGCAATGCCGATGAGTTCGTCTTGCTCATGCAAAATGGTCTCAGGGGCCGGATTTAGCTCCACGACTCCGTCCTGGGTAAGGCGTCCCATGATTGCACTGTCTTCAAATGCGAGTTGCGCCTCGGCAAAGGTGCGCCCAGCGACCTCGGGGAATCGGCTGAAGTAGACCTCATCACCATCGAAGTCCAACAGTTCACGAAACACCGTACTCAGTCCGCGTTGACGACAGGCCTGAGCAGTCAATTCGGCCACGATCTGATCAGAGTTGACCGTGACCACTCGGGAGCCAAATAGGGAGCGGATTGATGTTTCCGTTGACTCCGAATTCGTCTCGACAACCAGGTGAGCGTTCTCGAAAGCAGGATCGATGGATCGCACCGCAAGCAACGTCTTGATCACCGTCGAATCGTTCTCGTCCACCACGATGATTGACCTGGCACCGCTGACGTTCACCAGATCAAGATCGGCGGGAAGATCAGTGTGACCTCGGCGACAGACAAGTCGAGTTGTTAAGAAATCCGGCACGTGATCGCGCAACTCCTCTTCCATCACGGACTTCTCTTCGTTTGCAAGAACGACCACTACCCCGCGTCGAAGGCTCTCATTGGCTAAGACCAGTTCGCTGACGATTACTGGCACACGACTTGACCACCCCAGAATCAGAGTGTGGTTCGTCTCCAACACCGTGCTGCGACCCTTGCGAAGTCCATCAACACGCTGATCCACAGAGTTGGCGATGAGTCCGATCAGGCTGCCAGCCAGAAAAATTCCAGCAAAAGTGATTGCCAAACCCAGCATTCGGGTTGGCCAACTGCTGTCTCCGGCAAATGTTCCGGCATCAACAACGCGGAGCATGGCCTGCCAGAACGCTTCACCGAAACCCAGGCGAGCCCCCCCATTCACTCCGACCAAACCCAAAAAGGTCATCAGCAGCGCAGCCAGCAGAATCACTAACAGAGTCAGCAGACCTAGCCAACCAATGACCACTGATGGGCCCCGGGAAAGACCGGTATCGAACATGTAACGAAGCCGCGCTCCGATGCCTGCCGGCTGAGTCGATCCGCTAGTTGCCGAGGCTGCAGCGCCGGTCGTTGAGGCGGCCGAACTTGTGGCTCGGGTGGCACTTTGCTCGCCGCGGCCACGCCGGTTCACTGCTTTACCCTGCCGGCGCGGAGGCCTAGCAGGCGGGTTCGGCACTGGCTTTGCGGCAGCTGGCTGTGACTGCTCTGACGGATTCACATAACTCCTTGGGGATGAGAGCACTAGGTGGTGCGCTCTGAACCCGCACCCGTCACATTACCGGCCTGCACCACCCAAACCTCTCTAGCAGTGCCCTGGCTAGACGCAGATCCAGAGGTGAGCGTGATGCGGCGCACTAGTCGGAATCAACAGGTCTGAGCGCTGCG
>WLLG01000274.1 GCA_009700815.1 Actinomycetota bacterium | reverse complement strand
AGGTCCCAACCATCGGGTGCCCATCCGATGCGATAGTGCGCAACCTCTTCAGCAGTAAACCCCCGCCCACGAAGGTACGACCTAGCAGCCGCCGCATCGGGAGCAGTCTTTAAGCGCTCGTGGTACCAATTCGCTGCCGCCTCGGTGACCTCGAATAGCCGGGCATGGTGCTTTCTGCCCTCGCCCTCGTCGTGGTCGGTGTAGCGCAAGGTGATGCCGGCCTTATTCGCGAGCATCTCTACTGCACCGACAAAGTCCAGCCCTTCTTTTTCTCGCAAAAACGTGATCGCGTCGCCAGAGGCTTTACACCCAAAGCAGTGATACAAGCCCTCCGAGGAGTTCACCGAAAAACTAGGGGATTTCTCATTGTGGAACGGGCAGAGTCCAGTCCAACGCTGCCCAACTCGCTTGAGCTGGGTGTACTGCGAGATCACCGCGACAATATCGGTCGACTCTCGTACCTTTCCGATGTCTTCATCGAGAATGCCCACAACACACTTAACTCTACCGGGCGTGTCAGACCGGCGAATCAGATCATGCGTTCGCGCAGGTATGAAGCCACATCAGCTAGCGGGATTCGCTCCTGCTCCATTGAGTCACGCTCCCGGACAGTCACCGCGTGGTCTTCGAGCGAGTCGAAATCAAACGTGATGCAGTAAGGGGTTCCCAACTCATCTTGGCGTCGATAGCGACGGCCGATGGATTGAGTCTCGTCATAATCCGTCATGAAACTGCCGCGGAGTTGTTGGGCAAGTGCTCGCGCTGGATCTGCCAGCTCCGCCTTCTTTGATAGCGGCAGGACGGCCACCTTGTAGGGCGCAATACGGTGATGCAACCGCAGCACCACACGAGTTTCACCCTTGACTTCTTCCTCGTCATAGGCGGCCATCAAGAAGGCCATGGCAGTACGAGTCGCACCTGCGGCAGGCTCAATCACGTGTGGCACCCATCGCTCATTCGCAGCTTGGTCGTACCACTCCAGCTTTTCGCCGGAATGCGTCGCATGCTGAGTCAGGTCGTAGTTGCCGCGGTTGGCAATACCTTCAAGCTCATCCCAACCCCAGGGGAACAAGAACTCCACATCGGAGGTGCCTGATGAGTAATGCGACAGTTCATCGTCATCGTGTGGACGAAGCCGCAACTGGTCCTCGGGCATGCCGTGATCGAGGTACCACTGGTACCGCTCAGCACACCAGTACTCGTACCACTGTTGAGCCTCATCGGGGTGAACAAAGAACTCCATCTCCATCTGTTCGAACTCGCGAGTTCGGAACACAAAGTTTCCGGGAGTGATTTCGTTTCTGAAGGACTTGCCAACCTGTGCGATGCCGAATGGTGGGCGCACACGAGTGGTGTCGATCACGTTCTTGAAGTTGATGAACATGCCTTGAGCAGTCTCGGGACGCAGATACGCGACTGCGCCTGCATCTTGGACGGGTCCAGCTTGAGTCTTGAACATCAAGTTGAACTCACGCGGCTCGGTGAATGACCCCCGAGTACCGCAATTAGGGCAGACCTCAGGATCCTCGAGTTTGTCGAGCCGGTGGCGGGTATTGCACTTGGTGCAATCGACCAGCGGATCGGTGAAGTTAGCGAGGTGCCCCGAGGCCTCCCAGATCTGTGGGGGCGAGAGGATAGAGGCGTCTAGCCCCACCACATCTTCTCGGAGCTGCACCATGGAACGCCACCACGCATCTTTGACATTGCGGAGCAGTAACACACCAATGGGCCCGTAGTCGTAGGTGGAGCGAAACCCGCCGTAGATCTCGGCGGAGGGGTACACAAAGCCGCGACGCTTGGTGAGGTTGACAACTTTGTCGAACAGTTCGGGAGTACCGACCTTGCCCGATCCAGATTCTGAGGGGCCTGACATGGGGGCACACGCTACTGCTCCGATGCAAGGTGCACAGACTCCTGCGGCCATTGGGCCGGCATCTTAAGAGCAGCGACCGAATAAAATCCGTCAGCCAAGTAGGAATTGCAACTACTTTGGGGCTCTATACCCCGCCGAAGAATTATTGAACACCTTGGAGATTGACTTATGAGCGACCTGCCCGGCACACCGCCACCGCCACCGGGAGCAACCCCGCCTCCGCCGGCCTCACCTCCACCACCACCGGGTGGATTTGGTGGACCTCCACCGCCCCCTCCAGGCGGCACCCCGCCACCCCCTGGTGGATTTGGTGGACCTCCCGGAGGATTCACTCCGCCACCAGCGCAGCCCTACGGGGGCGGCGGCGAAGTACCACGCCTCGAGGTTGGCGCCGCAATTGGCTACGGCTGGAAGAAGTTCACCGAGAACGTCGGCCCCTTCATCATCTTGATGATTGCCGTATTCGTTGCGATGTTTGTGGCTTGGCTGTTGCTCCAAGTAGTGAATGCCGCGTTCAACTCCATCACAAGATCCAGCGACAGTTCGCTCGTACTGCTATTTGGATTTCTTTTTTGGGCTCTCTCTACAGCTGCCTACTATCTAGTGGCATTTCTCGTGCAGGCCGGGGTTCTACGGGCTGGGCTCGCCGTCACTCGAGGCGAAACTCCGGAACCTTCAATGTTGGTAGCGACCGACAATCTGCTTCCCTTTGTCCTGACAACGCTTCTAGTGGGTGTCGGTTTCCTCATTGGACTCCTTCTGTGTGTTCTGCCTGGAATCATTTGGCTGATCTTCACTGCATATGCACCTCTGATCGCCCTTGATAAAGGCACAAGCCCCGTTGACGCAATAAAAGGCAGCATCGACTGGGTGAAGGAAAACTTTGGCGAAGTATTCCTGATTCTCTTCCTGAGCTACTTGGTGTACATAGTCGGATACTGCTTCTGCGGAATTGGCGCTCTGGTATCTGCGCCAGTAGCACTGGTGGCCATCGTTTACAGCTACCGTGCGCTCAATAATGAGACTGTGGTTGCGTAGCAATCTGACTAACCCGAACTAGTACAGAGGGGACCCACGGGTCCCCTCTTTCTTGCCGTAGTTCCTATGCCAACTGCTAATCATCCGGAGTGAGGAAGCCCACGCATGACAGTTCATCCACCCGATCCTGAACCGCCGCCCTACGTTCCTCAAGACTTGCCCACTTCGAATGCTGCACCAATTGCAGGCGCTGGCTGGTACCCCGATGACTCGGGAACTCAGCGTTGGTGGGACGGAACCCAATGGGGAGCGACCCCGCTAGACGCATCACCCCGACCGAACACGGCACTGCTGACGCCAGAGGGACTCGGGCCTCCGGACCAGCGATCCAATGCAGCGTTAGCTCACTGGCTAGGAGCTGGCCTCTTGCTTTGCTGCGGTGGTTGGTTGGGTTGGGCAGGACCCCTACTCATCCTCTTGACTGCCACCCCCGAGCAAACTTTCGTCCGCAAGCAGGCTACAGAGGCCCTTAACTTTCAGCTGACAATGGGGATCATCCTGATTCCGCTTCACGTCGTGGCTTTCTTTCTGCTATTCGTCTTGATTGGGTATTTCCTTATTCCAATTATCATCCTGATCCAACTTGCCGGAGCCATTCTGGGAATCATCGCAGGCGTTGAGGTCAATCGAGGAGAGGACTACCAGTACCCGATCTGTATTCGGCTGGTGAACTCGTAGCAATTTGCTGGAACGCCCTCGCACAGTCCAGACATTCCGAAGGAGCTCCGCCACCTAGCAGCGGCAATCCAAGTTCCCTAGGCCTCGTGCAGCAGGCGCAGTGCTCGAAGCCTGCGCTCAATATGTGCCTCTAGCGCTTTCGTTGCCAGAGATTCAACCTCATAAGTCACGGGCCCTTCGGGCAGAGTGAGAACAGCGTTGAGTCCCCCACCCAGAACTGCTCGGCTCACACTGAGCGCCTCGGGCGAGACTGGCCGGCCACCGCCGCAGGTGCTGCATCGCACTCCCCCAGCCTCAAGCGCCAAGGCAAACGGGCCGTT
>WLLG01000273.1 GCA_009700815.1 Actinomycetota bacterium | reverse complement strand
GCGATGCTGAGCGACACCTCCTGGGTGTCTTCGCAGTACGACCACATGCTTTTTCTCAACACAGTTGAAGGCCCCGGTGGCGATGCAGCGGTTCTTCGTCTGAAGCACCCGTCTACGGGCTTGGATACTGGGCGTGGCCTAGCGCTGACCACCGATGGAAACCACCTATGGGGTTCGGTGGACCCCTATCGGGGTGGAGTGATGACCGTCGCTGAGTCGGTTATGAATCTGGCCGTAGTTGGCGCTCGGCCGCTGGCCCTGGTGAATTGTCTGAACTTCGGAAACCCAGAGCACCCCGAGGTCATGTGGCAGTTGTCTGAATCTATCGATGGGCTATCCGAGGCTCTCTTGGCCTTTGGCATACCCTGCGTGGGCGGCAATGTCAGCCTGTACAACGAGAGCCGCGGCACTGATATTGACCCCACCGCAGTCATCGGTCTGCTCGGTGTGGTTGATGCGCTGGAGTCTCCACCGCCAGGCGTGCGTTTGGTTGAGGGGAGTCGCCTGCTGCTGCTCGGTCACACAGAACCCGAGCTTTCGGGCTCGGCTTGGGCTGCTCTGCAGGGCCATCGAGGTCGTGGGCGCCTGCCCGAGGTCGACCTTGAAGCGGTGGCGAGCGTGGCCGATGCTGTCCGGGACTTGGTTATTGCTGGCTTGGTGCAAGGAGCACACGATGTCTCCTCGGGTGGAACTGCTGTAGCGCTTGCCGAGATGGCTGTTCGGTCAGGAGTCGGATTCACTGCTGCACGCTTGGCTGATCACTCAGATCTTTTTGCTGAATCCTCGGGACGCGCCGTGTTGTGCATCGACCCCGAAAAGCTTCGCGAGGTTCTTGACCTACTTGAGCAGCGCGGAATTGAGCATTCTCGCATCGGGGTTGCGGGCGGCAACCGCATGAGCGTGAAGGGGCAGTTCGATCTGGGCCTAGATGAGGTCACTGCTAGCTGGCGGGACCACTTGCCAGATGCACTCGGGTCAGGGACTGTTCAGGGATAAGTCAGGTGTCGGCCGGACGCTTTGCGCCTAGCCCGTCGGGAAGCCTGCATCTGGGCAACCTGCGAACGGCCCTTGCTGCATGGCTCGTGGCGCGAGCCAGCGGTGCAGAGTTTTTGCTCCGGTTCGAGGATCTGACTACTGGTGCTGCTCCGGCGGCTCAAGCTGAACAGCTAGAGGACCTCGCCCTGCTGGGGATCACCCATGATGGCGAGGCGAGTTGTCAGTCTGAGCGAACCGAGTTGTACGCACATGCAATCCACCAACTCGAACAGCTTGGTCTGACCTATGACTGCTACTGCTCGCGACGAGAGGTACGAGAAGCCGCAGCGGCACCGCACGGGGCCGCACCCGAAGGCAGCTATCCGGGAACATGTTTGCGCCTGACACAGGCAGAGGTGCGCAAGCATGAGCGCGCTGGCCGCCGCCCAGCTCTCCGGCTGCATCCTTCGGCCGGGAGTTCGGCTGGGATTCACACGGACGATTTCGTGCTGCGACGAGCCGATGGCGTGGCTGCTTACAACCTGGCAGTCGTCGTCGATGATGCCGCTCAGGGTATTGATCAGGTTGTGCGAGGAGATGACCTAGTAGAGACCACACCACGGCAGGTTCTTCTTCAAGGACTCCTTGGTTACCCCACGCCCACCTATCTGCATGTGCCGCTGGTCCTGGGACTTGACGGCGAGCGCTTGTCGAAGCGACACGGCGCGGTTGGGCTACAAGAACTCAGAGCCCTTGGGGTCAGCCCGCAACAGGTCTTGGGCTATCTGGCCAATTCGCTTGGCGCAACACCACAGGACAGCCCCGTCACGGCCGAGGCTGTTCTGAAGGAGTTTTCGGCCCAGAACATCCCCACTCAGCCTTGGGTTTTCGACCCAAGCGAACTGCGTTCGGGCTGAGCCTCGGTGATGTGCGAACATGGGGTCGTGAATGTTGATCCCGGCTTGGCTGAGGGTGAAGAACTCGACGAAAAGCCTGGCGAGGCTTGCGGCGTTTTTGGCGTGTTCTCACCGGGAAGCGCTGTGGCTCACCTGGCGTACCTTGGCATCTATGCGCTGCAGCACCGTGGCCAGGAATCCGCTGGAATCGCAACTTCAGATGGTGACCATCTGACTGTTGTCAAAGATATGGGCTTGGTGTCGAATGTTTTCGACGACCGCACCTTGGCCGCTCTAGATGGTGGCTTGGCCATCGGCCACACCCGCTACTCCACCACTGGGTCAAGTATGTGGAAGAACTCCCAGCCGATTTACCGCGATGTTGCGCATACGCAGTTTGCGCTGGGTCACAACGGCAACTTGGTAAATACCTCGGATCTGGCCGATCAGGCAGGCATGCTGCCCGGCACCGTGGGCAGCGATACCGATGCCATGGCCGAACTCATAGCTTTGGAATGCGAGCGGATCGGAACCGAGGAAAACCCCGACACGCTCGAACAAGCTCTGCTGAAGGTTCTGCCCAAGTTCAAGGGAGCGTTCTCACTGGTCTTGCTTGACCGTCAACACGTGATTGGTGTGCGCGATCCGCATGGCTTTCGCCCGCTGTGTTTGGGCAAGTTGGATACCGGTTGGGTCCTCGCCTCGGAGACGCCTGCTCTTGATGTTGTGGGCGCCCATTTTGTTCGGGAGTTGGACCCGGGCGAGATGGTGATCATTGATTCAGATGGCGTGCGCTCGGTGCGCCCCTTTGATGATGAGCATGTTGAGCCGAAGCTGTGCCTCTTTGAGTTCGTATATTTTGCCCGGCCAGATTCTCAGCTCTACGGGAAGAACGTTCATCAGGCTCGTGTTCGGATGGGCGAGCAGTTGGCGGCACAGGCCCCGATTGAAGCCGACATGGTGATGGGTGTTCCCGAGTCTGGAATCCCCGCCGCCGAGGGTTTCGCTCGTTTCTCGGGTACGCCTTACGGCCACGGTCTTGTAAAGAACCGCTATATCGGTCGCACCTTTATTGCCCCGAGCCAAGAACTGCGTGCGCTCGGTGTGCGCATGAAACTCAATCCGCTGAAAGAAAATATTGCTGGGCAGCGGTTAGTTGTTGTTGATGATTCAATCGTGCGCGGAACCACGACACGGGCCATGGTGGCCATGTTGCGAGAGGCCGGCGCAGCCGAGGTACACATGCGGATTTCATCTCCGCCGTATCGTTGGCCCTGTTTCTATGGCATGGATACTGGTTCTCGGTCCGAGTTGTTAGCGGCCAATATGGATGTTGAAGAAATCCGCACCTACCTAGGTGTAGACACCCTGTCCTACCTCACCCTTGATGCTCTCGTCGATGCCGTCGGAGCCCCGGGAGCGGGTTTTTGCACGGCGTGTCTGACCGGCGAGTACCCCGTTGCAATAACAGTAGAGAGCTCGTCATCCCAGGCAGCGGAGGGTGCCGCCGCCGCACCCGTTCGTGTGGAGCAAGCCCCCCTCACCCTGCTTGATGCGGGAGCGGGACTGCTGCCAGCGGAAGAGGCAGCGCTACTGAGCGCTCAGGCAGAACAAGGAGACCGTGACAGTGATGGGTGAAACCTATGAGGCCGCTGGGGTTTCTATCGGTGCTGGCGAAGCCGCCGTTGATGCAATCAAGGCCGATGTGCGATCCACATTTCGACCCGAGGTCATTGGGGACATCGGTGGTTTCGGTGGTTTGTTCCGCTTTGATCCCAAAAAGTACAAGGACCCGATTCTGGTTTCTTCAACCGACGGCGTTGGGACCAAGGCCTTAGTGGCCCGCTCCGTAGGGCGATTCGATTCCATCGGCGTCGACCTCGTGGCCATGTGTGTTGACGACCTTGTTTGCCAAGGTGCAGAGCCGTTGTTTTTCTTGGACTACATCTCCGTTGGCCACCTTGACCCCACCCATATCAAACAGCTCGTCGCCGGCGTGGCCGATGGTTGCCGTCAGGCAGGCTGTGCGCTAATCGGCGGCG
>WLLG01000272.1 GCA_009700815.1 Actinomycetota bacterium | reverse complement strand
TTGATCACGCGCAGGCTTGCCATGATGCTTCTAAAGGCAGCTAGTGCCACAGGCGAGGATTTTGCCTGATCCAAGAAATTGTCAGTAGGGCTCGAGGTGGTCGCATCGGCTGCAAATGCCGGACCGGGGTTGGTACTAGAGATGATGTAATCCACCTTCTCAAAGGCCCCTGCCATTGCGGCGTTTGCTTCAATGCGCTGTTGTTCTGCAACGGCTGCCAGATTCAAGTTGTACATGGCCTGAGCCAGGATGGTTCCCAATGCGATTTCGTCGGTAAGCAGCGGAGCGCACTTTGGCCAGAGTGGCCCGAACTCCGCCAACAGGGTCGAGAGATTTCCCATCGCCCACTGAGCTGCCAGGTTTGGCAACTCCAAGCTGATCTCTACCTCGACCATTCCGGCTGAGGCAATCAGCTCAGAGGCCTGCTCACGCAGAAGCTTCTCAACTCCAGGCTCGAGCGAAACCCCTGCAATAGAGGGCAATACGGCAACTCGGCGGCCAGCAAGATCGCTGCTGCCAAGTTGCTTCTCCCAGTTACCTGGGTCGGGAAGGCTCGACGGATCGTGTGGATCGAGACCCGCACATACATCGTAAAATCTTGCGGCGTCACGGACTGAACGGGCCAGACTGCCGACCACCACAGTGCCCGGACGGAAGTAGGCGTGTGGACCACGGGAGATACGCCCATAGGTTCCCTTCATTCCTAACAGGCCGCAATATCCGGCAGGAATACGAATAGAGCCTCCCCCGTCGCCACCCGAGGCAATGCTCACAAGACCACCCGCAACTGCAGAAGCGCTTCCGCCCGAGGAACCACCCGCAGTTTTTCCGTGCTGCCATGGATTGTGAGCCACACCGTTGAGTTTGGTCACGCTCACATTCAGCCCACCAAACTCTGAGGCTGTGGTCAGACCAACAGGAACTGCACCTCCGTCGTCTACAAATCTGCGCACTAGTTCACTGTCTGCGGATGCGATGCGGTCTTTGAAAACCAGCGAGGCCCCAGTGTCTGGCCAGCCCTTTACTTGATCAAGTTCTTTGATCCCAGTGGGTACTCCACCGAAAGGCTTGGTCAGGTCTGCCGAGCTTGCGGCTTGCAAGGCTCGCTCTGGATCGAGGAAGGAAAAGCAGTTCAGGTCGCTTCGATCTATAGCGTCGAAGGTTGCCTGTAGTTCCTCTTTCGGAGAGCGCTCACCAGCCCGAAACGCGTCTACGAGTGAGCATGCATCGCCTAACCAGGGTGTATCAGTCATACACAAGCATGCATGACCTAAGAGATGTCAGTCCACCCAGAACTCGCTCAATCAAAAGGCGCAACGAAACGGCCTGTCAGCCGACTGTCACCCGACTGTCTCTCGGCACTGGAAGAATGGGCCAATGCCTCGCCAAGAAGAGTTATTCGGGAGCTTTGCCCGAGAAGTTATTGACGTGCCCGTCACAGACGAGATGGAGAATTCCTATCTCGCCTATTCGCTGTCGGTCATCACTGCTCGCGCCATCCCAGATATTCGCGATGGCCTCAAGCCCGTGCAACGCCGGATTTTGCATTCAATGGCAAACAACGGCCTTCGCCCAGACCGCCCACACCGAAAATGTGCCGGTGTTGTCGGCGACACGATGGGCAAGTATCACCCTCACGGCGATGGCTCTATCTACGATGCCCTCACCAAAATGGGCCAGGATTTCAGTCGCAATATCACCCTGATTGATCCGCACGGAAACTTCGGCAGCCTGGATGATCCACCGGCTGCGCATCGCTATACCGAATGTCGCCTGACGCAGGCCGCAATGGAGATGCTCAGCGAAATCGACGAGGACACAGTCGAGATGCGCGCCACCTTTGATGGCGAGAACGAAGAGCCGCTGTACCTTCCAGCTCGGCTGCCAAATCTGTTGGTCAACGGCACTACTGGCATTGCTGTGGGCATGGCAACGAACATGGCTAGTCACAACTTGGGGGAGGTTGCCGAAGCCATCAAGTTGGTGATGACCAAACGCAGGCCAAGGCCCACAATCGAAGAACTCATGCAGGTGCTTCCGGGTCCCGATTTTCCCTCCGGCGGCATCATTATCGATGACAGCATCCGAGAGGCTCTCGAGACGGGCCGTGGCAGTTTCCGTATCCGAGCAAAAGTCGAGATCGTCAATCTGACTCGGGCCCGTCAGGGGCTCATCGTCACCGAGTTGCCATACCAGGTCGGCCCCGAGCGGGTCGTGGCTCGGGTACGCGAACTCATGCGAGCAGAGAAGCTTCCGATGGTGACCGACATCAAAGACCTATCGGACCGCAAGACTGGTCTGCGCCTAGAGATTGAACTTCGGCCCGGTGCGAATGCTCGCGGTGTGCTGACAGACCTGTTCCGCCAGACTCCCCTCGAAGAGACCTTCGGGGTAAATAACGTGGTGCTAATCGATGGCAACCCGACCACTGTCGGACTCTACGAGTTATGCCATCACTACATTGAACATCGCCTTGATGTCGTGCGTCGTCGCACCCAGTTCCGCCTTGATAAGGCGCAACGCAGGCTGCACCTGCTAGAGGGTCTCTTGATTGCGCTCGACGCAATAGATCTTGTGGTGTCGATCATTCGATCCTCTCAAGATGTTGGCGAGGCTCGCTCTCGCCTGATTGAGCAGCTCAACTTGTCTGACGTGCAGGCAGTTCACATCTTGGATATGCAGCTGCGCCGCCTGACGGCCTTAGCCAAGCTCGAACTCGAGACCGAGGCAAGCGAGCTACGCGGCCAGATCGAGGACTACAACAAGATTCTTTCCTCTGAGCAGCGCCAACGCACCATTGTGTTGAAGGAACTTGAAGAGATGGTTGAGTGCTTCGATTCCCCACGGCGCTCCCGAATTATCAGCCCCGAACAACTTGAAGACGTCTCCCTTGAAGACGTAGCTGCCGAGGTTGCCGCTGCCAGGGTCGAAGAAGCCTGCGTGGTGTCATTATCGCAATCAGGAATGATCGGCCGAGAGCCCGTAGATGGGCCCAAGCCAGCCACCTTCGGCCGCCACGATGTTCTGATCCAACGCGTTGGCACCACAACGCACTCTCAGATCTGGGGACTCACTACGAGGGGCCGAGTCTTTCCGAGCAGCGTGGAAGCCATTGGAGAAGTCACAGGTCGCAGTCGAGGCACCGCTCTCAGCGAACTGTTCGCACTCGACAAAGGCGAGAGCATTCTGATTCTGGTCACGGCCGCTGTCGCCGCCGGCGGAGGTGACGGTGACGTTCCGCCGCCTCTCATGCTTGTCACTGCTCAAGGAATGATGAAACGCATCAGCGTCGAGGAGCTCGTCGGAACTCCTGCCGGCAAGACTGCAATCAAACTCAAACCAGGAGACTCCATCTTGGCTGCGTTCTCCGCCCCCGATGGCCAAGACGTAGCCGTGATTGCCTCGAACGCTCAAGCCATGCGATGCGAAGCGGATGCCGTGCCAGTCCAAGGCCGAGGTGCGTCCGGAGTAGGCGGCATGAAACTCTCTGACGGCTCCACCGTGGTCGGCGCAGGCGCTGTTGACGAGGAATCCATTCTGCTAACAGTTACGGATTCACAAACTGCCAAGGTGACCGACGCATCCGAGATACCCACCAAGGGGCGAGCCACCGCTGGGCTTCGCATCACCAAATTCAGAACCGAAAAGCGTCTGGACTGGGCCTATGTCGGGACTGAACAGGACCTGCTGCTCGTGGTGGGAACCGAAGAGGCACCATCTAAACCAGATGCCTCACCCGAGCCACTCACCATTGCCCATACTGCAAGAGACTTGGTCTCGAAGGCGACTCGCCGCCGTTTCTTGGCCGTTGGTTTTGGACGCTGGTAGCCCAGACTGTCAGCTAGCCGTGATTGACTAAGTACAAATGGCACAGCCCACCCCAACCTCCGCACGCAATCGAACCCCCGCCGCCTACGACGCAAAGAG
>WLLG01000271.1 GCA_009700815.1 Actinomycetota bacterium | reverse complement strand
GCCGTCACTGGTGAGTCCATCCAGATTCACGGCGGGGTGGGGTTCACTTGGGAATGTGATGCACACCTGCACTACCGCCGAGCCAAGCAGAACGATCTGCTCTTCGGGTATCACGGAACCTGGCGAGAAAAAGTCGCCGACTCCTTCCTTGCGACCGCCTAGTCCAGCTAGATAATCCCGGCTTGCTGCAGGCGATCAAGCTCACTCTCTCCAACCCCAGCAAGATCGGCGAGTACTTGTCGTGTGTGTTCCCCTAATTTCGGAGCACCCGATGGTGTCGTGTTCGGCTCTCCAACAAAGCGAACTGCTGGCCCCTGCTGTTTCACAACGCCGATGACCGGGTCCGTAACCGATATCAGGTCACCTCGTGCAGCCATATGTGGGTCCTTGCTGATGTCTGCAGCGGTGTAAGCAGTCGCCACCGGTACATCAGCAGCTATCGCTAGGCGTTCCACCTCGGCCGCCGGCAGACTTCGCGTCCAGTTCGCAACTATTCCATTGATCTCGTCGCTGTGCTCGGCTCGCTCAGCTAAGCGAGCGAACCGGGGGTCCTCAATCAAGTCGGTGCGACCCATTGCTCTGCACAGCCGAGCAAAGTTCACATCCGAACCTGCCACAAGGCATACAAACTTGTCGTCTGAAGTCAGGTAGTTGTCAATGGGCGCCGAGTTAGCGAGGCGGTTTCCCTCTCGAGTTCTCACTGTGCCAAGGCGGTCATAGCCCGCAATCGTCCACTCAAGAATTCTTAGCACCGAGCCGTACAGGGTGGCGTCGATCACTGCGCCACGGTCTCGGTGTTCTGCACTGCGCCCGGCATCTCGTCGGTAGAGCGCAGCCGTCGCAGCTTGAGCAGCGAACACACCAGTCAGGTAATCGCTTGAGGTCACCCCGGGGCGAACAGGGGGAAGATCCGGGTAACCAGTGAGGTGTAAGAGCCCGCCGTAGCCAATCCCCAAGCGATCCAGCCCGGGCCGTTGTGCGTAGGGCCCGTCCTGACCAAATGCAGAGATTCGCACCATGATCAGCCGATCCGAAAGTTGTGCTGGAGCAATATTCCAACGCTCCATAGTGCCGGGGCGAAAGTTCTCGCAGAGCACATCGCACTTCTCTGCTAGCTGGGCTAGCAACTGCTGTCCCTCGGATTTGCGAAGGTCCAGAGTTACTGACTTTCTGCCGCGACCCTCCACTGCCCAGAACAAGGAGTACGGCCCGTCCTCGGTCTCGACAAATGGACCGATCTCGCGCATGAAGTCACCCGAACCAGGCTGTTCAATTTTGATGACCTCGGCACCAAGCTCACCCAGAATGCCCGCGCAGAAAGGGGCAGCAATTCGCGTTCCGAGATCAAGTACTCGGAGGCCTTCAAGTGGTCCCACCGCTTCACCCTAATCAACTTGCCTCGCAGGCGAGCAGGATCAACAGAAGCTGTTGACTCACCTGCCCGTAAATTTGGGTGGCCGCTTTTCTGCAAAGGCCGTCACTGCCTCGCCAAGATCAGAGGTGAAGGTACACATGATCTGGGTTCGGTTCTCTAAGTCGATTCCTGCTTCCAGGCTGTTCACCTCAAGCTGTGACCACATGACTTCTTTAGTCATCCAGATTCCCGTCGGACTGTTTCCGCAAATCAACCTTGCGGTCTCGAGAGCTGATTCCATCAGGTCCTCGTCGGGAACGGTTCTCGTCACTAGGCCAATCCGATCGGCTTCCTCGGCTCCGACTAAGCGACCGGTGAGCAACAACTCAAAAGCCGCTGATGCACCGATCAGCCGGGGTAGCAGCCAGGACACACCAATATCGCAGCCCGACAATCCAACTCGAACAAACGCGACGTTGAACTTCGCCGAGGCAGCGGCGATGCGAATGTCACTCGCTAGCGCAAGCGCGAGTCCTCCACCAGATGCCGCTCCGTTCACGGCAGCGATCACGGGGATCTGAAGATTGGCTAACGCAGGCACGAGTGATGCGATGCGCTGCTGGGTATCCATGCTGCTTCGTACCCGACCGCGCTCCTTTGCATCAGCGCGCTGAGGTGGGTCCATCAAGTCGAGACCGGCGCAAAAACCTCTGCCCGATCCGGTCAGAATCACCACTCGTGCTGAGGCATCATCGCGCAGCGAGTCGATCGCTTGATGGAGCTCATCAATCAGCTGGGTATTCATGGCGTTGAGGCGATCGGGGCGGTCGAGTTGCAGGATGCGAATCCCAGCATCTCCATCTTCACCAGGTGCTGCACGGACGTGAACTACTGCAGAATCTGCCATCGCAGCATCTTGTCAGATGCAGGCCCGGACGCGAAGAATCCCCAGTCCGCTTGCACCTCAACTGCTGCCGCATTGGCGCCGGTAAGCGACGGTATCCGCAACTGCTTCCGCATTGGCGCCGGTAAGCGACGGTATCCGTAGCTTACCGGCGCCAATGATTCTGGTCGCGGGGCGAAGGACCGAACCCTGCAGGTTCGCACGCGAAGAATCCCCCGGCGAACCGGGGGATTCAAGTGGCGGAGAGTGGGGGATTCGAACCCCCGGAGGCTTGCACCTCAACGGTTTTCGAGACCGTCCCATTCGTCCGCTCTGGCAACTCTCCGCTCACAAACTTAGCGGGACTAGCGCCGGGTAGCGAAGAAGGAAACCAGCAGCTCTGCGCAGGGCGCCTCGAGCACTCGTCCGCGAACCGGAAACTCATGGTTTAAACGTGGGTCTTGGCCAAGGTGATACAGCGATCCGAGCGCCCCTGCCTTCGGGTCTTCTGCTCCAAAAACGACTCCACTGATGCGACTTGCCCAGAGTGCGCCTGCGCACATCGGGCACGGTTCTAGGGTCACCACCACGATGCAGTCATCAAGCCTCCAGCGTCCAAGTGCCGCCGCTGCATCTTGAATCACGAGCATCTCTGCATGCGCGATCGGGTCGGCATTGATCTCTCGTTCGTTGTGACGCGCTGCAATCACTCGAGGCGGCCCAGGGTTCTGTGGTGTGCCACCCAACTGCACGAGCACCGCACCGATAGGCACGTCCTCATGGGCGACTGCTGCGAGCGCTTGTTCAAGCGCGAGAGTCATCCATTCCTCGTGAGTGGGGTCGGCCGGTAGGACTGGCTGAGCGGAACGCATAGGTGAACGCTACCGGCTCTGCAAAACAGTCCCTGCCCGCCCGGCTTCAGTGTGAGCTGATGCCGAGCGGGCAGTTCCCGTGGCGGAGACGGTGGGATTCGAACCCACGGTGAGTTGCCCCACACACGCTTTCCAAGCGTGCCGATTCGGCCGCTCTCGCACGTCTCCAAGATGAGAGGATAGTCTGAGTGTCCACTCGTGTTTTCAGGTGGCGGTCGGGCCCTGTGCAATCGGAGCCCGTGAATCGGGTCAGGGCCGGAAGGCAGCAGCTCTCAGCGGAACCTGCGGTGTGCCGCAGATCGCCTGGCCGCCTCCTGAAAACACGGGAACGGGCGAAGAGAATTTCACAACCAGCACTGTCTCCGCTCACAACTAGGATGATCCCGTGGCCTATCAGTCCTTGTACCGCCGGTACCGTCCTCGTCGTTTCAGTGAGGTCCGCGGGCAAGAACACGTAGTTGGTGCGTTACGCAACGCAGTCAACACTCACACCGAAGGTCACGCCTATCTGTTCTCGGGGCCGCGTGGCACTGGCAAAACCTCGACTGCAAGAATTCTTGCCAAGGCCCTCAATTGCGACAACTTGCAACAAGGCGAGCCCTGCTGTGAATGCACCCCATGCCAAGACATGGAGGCTGGCCGAAGTTTTGATTTGTTCGAACTTGATGCCGCGTCCAACAACGGTGTGGATGCCATTCGAGATCTGATTGAGCGCACGGCTGTGGGTTCGCCGGGACGCACCAAGGTGTACATCTTGGATGAGGTGCACATGCTTTCCCCGGGTGCATCAAACGCGCTTCTGAAGACTCTTGAAGAACCGCCCTCTCATGTGCGGTTCGTGTTG
>WLLG01000270.1 GCA_009700815.1 Actinomycetota bacterium | reverse complement strand
GTAATCGCCTTGATAGAGGCGAACGCACTTGCCATTGCGCAGATCAATTGCCGGATAGAAATCCATTAGACAGCCCGCCGTTGCGCCTGCTGCGCGAGTTGTGCCTGCTGCGCCGCCCGCTGAGCCCGAGACTCTCGGGAATTCGCTGCAATATTCACGAAGTTTCTGAGCACTGCTAGCCCAGCCTGTCCTGACTTCTCGGGGTGGAACTGGGTCGCAAAGACAAGCTCGCTCTGGGCGGCCGCCACGACGGACCCACCGTATTCGCAGGTAGCGAGCAGGTACTGGCTTGGCTCGGCTGCAAAGGAGTGCACGAAATACATCCACGGGTTCTCGCCGAGACCTTCAAACAAGGGCGAATCGTTCATCAGGCTGAGTTGGTTCCATTGCATCTGTGGCTGCTTGACCCCGGGCCGAAGCCGGCGGACCGTACCTGCGAATACACCGAGCCCAGCGATACCCGGGGACTCTTCGGAGGAGTCGTACAAGAGTTGCATGCCAACACAGATGCCAAGAAATGGTCGACCAGATGCGACGGCATTCAGGGCCGCCTCGTCGAGGCCGGTCTGCGCTAGGGCTTCGCGACACCGACCGAATGCCCCAACACCTGGGAGCACCACTGCATCGGCCTGAGCAATCTCGTCTGGGTCGGCCGTTAGGAGTGCAACTGCCCCAACATGCTCAAGGGCTTTTTCGGCTGAGCGCAGATTACCAATTCCGTAATCCAACACGGCAATGGTTGGAGGGTTCGCGCCAGCATCGGTAGCGCCCGGGCTACCGCTGCCCATCAGAGCGTTCCCTTGGTGGAAGGCAACGAGGTCCCTTCGATGCGCACAGCGTCGCGCAGTGCCCGAGCAAAGGCTTTGACAGAGGCTTCCATGATGTGATGCGTGTTACGCCCGCGAATCAGGGTGAGGTGCAAGGTGATTCCTGCTGAGGTCACGATTGCGCGCCAGAACTCCTCCATGAGTTGCGGGTCGAACGGAGGGTCCCCCAGGATCTTTTCGCCTGGGCTGTCGATCTGATACTCCAAGTACGGCCGGCCCGAAAGGTCGAGAACTGCCTCGACTACGGCCTCATCAAGCGGAACTCGCATAGATGCAAACCGACGCACTCCTACTTTGGTTCCTAGAGCAGCTTTGAGTACCTCGCCGAGCAGAATCCCCGTGTCTTCGACCGTGTGGTGCGCATCAATCTGCAGATCACCGGTGGCGTGCACCGTCAGATCCATGCCGCTGTGGCGACCGAGTTGATCGAGCATGTGGTCGAAGAATGGCAGACCCGTAGCGCAGTCAGTGTTGCCCTCACCGTCCACCAACAGGGAAATCGAAATATCAGTCTCTTTGGTGGTGCGGGACTTGGAAGCGGATCGGCTCATAGGGTTCAACTTTCTCACAGCAGCGGCTCATACATGCAGTCCATTACAAGAATCGGCTCGGCCAGCGAACGCATGGCAGAAACTTCAACCCCGGTTATGTCAGAACATCACCGAGCGCGTCGAGGAACTTCGTATTCTCTGCAGCAGTCCCAAGGGTCACCCGTAGGCAACCGCTGAGGCGCGGCCAAGAAGAGCAGTTGCGCACCAGAACGGACCGATCTACCAGTCCCTGCCATACGAGGTCTCCGAAATTACCTGCCAAAGCCGTGTGTGTGTCAGTGGCCGTGCCAGTGGCCGTGTCAGCACTAGCAGCGGCAGCGGCAGGCCCGAGCGGCCGAAACAATATGAAATTGGCCTCAGAAGGCCACTGCTGAACAGGAAGATCGGCGAGCGCTGCAGAAACTCTGGTTCGTTCGCCGACTAGTCCGGCAACTCGCTGTTCCATTTCGCTTTGATATTCCAAAGCCAACAGTCCAGCTGCTTGTGTCACAGCGTCGAGGTGATAAGGCAATAGGACTTTGTCGAGCTGTTCAATGACCCAGGTTGGGGCAACCAAGTACCCCAAGCGGAGAGCCGCTGCGGACCAGGTTTTCGAATAGGTGCGCGTCACAACAATGGAGCGCTCCTCTTCGATAAGACCCAATGCAGACCACGCAGCAAATTGCCCGTAGGCCTCGTCAACAACGAGCAGGCCATCAACAGACTCAACAGCATCGAGGACTGCCCTGACCGTTGAGGAACTCTCGACCATACCGGTTGGATTATTTGGCGAACACAAAAATGTGATGCTTGGCCGGTGCTCAACAATGGCTGCGAGGGCCTGATCCAGATCGAGTTGAAACTCGCTGTCTCGCTCCACGTGTTTCACGTCTGTTCCACAGACCTGCGCTATGTGCTGGTGCAGTGCGTAGGTCGGTTCAAAAGTGAGCACTGAGCGATTGGGTCCGCCGTAGGCCAAACACAGGCTCTGCAAAATTTCGTTCGAGCCGTTGGCCACGCAGATATTTTCGGCACTGAGCCCGCCGGAAACTAGCGGCGACTCCACCTGAGCAATCCGGTCACGTAGCGCACGCGCTTCACGGTCGGGGTAACGGTTCCATTGCAGCGAATCCAGCGACTCTTTGAGCGCGTCAACAAACCCGCTTGGCGGTGGTTCCGGCGACTCATTGGTGTTGAGGCGTACCTCGACATCGACCTGGGCCGAGTGGTATCCCGCAATGAGGTCAAGGGAGGAGCGCACCTTTGGGCGAGCCATCAGTTTTTACTCGTTGATGCTGGAGTAATGGACCCGAATTCACCAGAAGCGCGCGCAGCATCACGAAGTCGAATTGAATCGGCGTGTGCAGTAAGGCCTTCAGCATCTGCAAGAGCCTCAACTGCCCCTGCAATGCCACCCGGGTCATAGGCAGACTCATCCACCGAAATAATGTGATGTTGCTTCAAGAAATCATCAACAGTGAGCGCCGAAGCAAAGCGAGCTGTTCCAAAGGTTGGAAGCACGTGACTCGGACCGGCTACGTAGTCTCCGACCGAAGCCGGTGACCACGGCCCGACAAAGACGGCGCCTGCGTTCTTGATGAGCGGCACAAGCGCCTCGGCGTCACGACATAACAACTCAAGGTGTTCCGGTGCGACGAGATTCGATACTTGGAGGGCTGCCTCGGGGGAATCCACCAAGACGGCATAACCACCCTCGGCAAGAGTTGCAGCTATCTCGGCCCGCCTCGGGGAAGCCTCGGTAAGGCGCTCCACCTCGGAGGTCACTGACTCAGCAACTGATTCCTCCCAAGTAATGAGCCAAGCCAATCCGTCGGGTCCGTGTTCAGCCTGAAGAATCACGTCAATCGCAGCGAAGGTTGCGGGAACCGTTTCATCAGCGATGACAACCACCTCGCTCGGGCCCGCAAAGGCGGCCGCTACTCCTACCCGGGTTGCAACCTGTTGTTTGGCAATCGCTACGTACTTGTTTCCGGGCCCGCAAATAACGTCGACTGCTGCGATTGATTCGGTCCCGTAGGCCATTGCGGCAATGGCTTGGGCTCCCCCGATTGCATAGACCTCGGTGACGCCAGCTAGGGCGGCTGCGGCGAGTGTTACTGCAGCGACTCTGCCAGTCGCTTTGTCTGCAGGCACGCAGACCACAACTTCCTGAACACCTGCAACCAACGCTGGGACGGCCGTCATCAGCAAGGTCGAGGGGTAGGCCGCTCTGCCTCCGGGCACATAACAACCGGCGCGTTCCACTGGCGTTCGATACGAACGGATGTGAACCCCATCGCCACCATGATCAACTGGCTCTTGAAGCTGCGAGCGGTGGTGATCTGCAATGCGGTCTCTGGCCAACTCAAGGGCCTTGCGTAGTTCTGGTGCAAGTGATAGCAGCGCTGACTGCATCTCTTCGGCCGACACCCGAAGGTCACTCAGCTCAACGCCATCGAAGCGGGAGGTGAACTCACGCAGGGCCTGATCACCTCGTGATTGCACCTCGGAGAGAATGCCTCGGACTACTTCGACGGGGCCTTCCTCGTCCACGCTCGGACGCGGAAGACGACCGGTAAAATCGGTGACTCCCCGAAG
>WLLG01000027.1 GCA_009700815.1 Actinomycetota bacterium | reverse complement strand
TCTGCCGCTCGGAGTGACCGAGATTTATATGCACCCAGCTGCCGATCACGCAGAGTTGCGAGCCTGCGCTCCTGACGCTGCCGGACGCGTTGATGACCTGGCACTACTCACCGAGGATCAAGCCATTCGAGACAAGGTCTCCCAGTCAGGGGCAGTCCTTGTTGGTTGGCGTGAGCTGCGCGACCTTCAGCGAAGCAGCGCTACTCCTCGAACGGCTTAGGGCAAGCTGACCACAAACCGACTCCCTGACTGCGCGCTGCGGCGGCAGCGGAACGAAACTCTTCGACATGTGCAACGTTTGGCGGGAACGTGTACTGGTTGGCAAACCCCGAAGTGACGAGTTCAAGGTTTATAAACAGGCCGTCTTGAGCGCGATACACATAGGCGAGTAGGCGACCGTATTTGTCTCGAGCCTCGACATCTCTGACGAGTTGAACCGCCGCATTTGGCTTGAGTAACGAGGCCAAGTGTTTGGAGGCTTCCTTGCCAAAGCACATCACAGGCTTTGAAGGATGAACGCTTTCGGGTGTATTCACACCAATTAGACGGACACGCTCCTCAACCCCATCGGCCAGAACAACGATGGTGTCCCCGTCTACGACTCGAGTCACGGTTGCGTTGGCTTTGAGTTTGTCCGAGGGTGAACCTGCGGAGGATTGGGAGCAGCAGGCTAGGAGTAGCAGCCCCAACGCTAGGAGCGAACTGAGCAGGAGTCTCTTGAGGGGCTTGAGCAGCCCCCTTACCGAAGCCGATTCTGAGCGAGTTGGGTGCACAGCATTCCTCGCTCGGACTTCAGTAGGAATGGCCACTACGAATCAGACGCGTTGGATGATGGTGCCGGTGCCGAGACCGCCACCGCAACACATGCTGATGAGTGCGTTGGTGCCGTCGATGCGCTCAAGCTCATTGAGCGCCTTAGTAATTAGGAATGCTCCCGTTGCGCCGAGGGGGTGCCCTAGTGCAATAGCGCCACCATTGGGATTCGTTCGGTCTAGGTCTGCGCCAACTTCCTTTGCCCATGCGAGTACGACCGAAGCAAAGGCCTCGTTGATTTCAAACAGGTCAAAATCGCTGATGGACATCTGGGTGCGGCCGAGTAGGCGACGGGTGGCTTCAATCGGCCCAGTAAGCATGAGGACGGGGTCTACTCCCACCATGCAGGAATCAAGGACCTTGGCTCGAGGTGCGAGTCCAAGCGCGGCAGCTTTCTCGGCAGACATAATGAGCACAGCGGCAGCACCGTCAGAGATTTGCGAGGCAGAACCGGCAGTATGCACACCGTCTTCTCTGGCAATGGGCTTTAGGGATGCAAGCTTGTCGAGGGTGGTTTCTCTGAGGCCTTCGTCTGTGCTGCGAGTTGTCGTGGAGCCCGTGGGAGTGCCATCTTCATCGAGGTCTGGTGCTTGCACCGAGACGATCTGCGAGTCAAAGCGACCCTGTTCCCAAGCAGTAGCGGCACGTTGTTGAGATTGAAAACCGAACTCGTCGCAGTCTTGGCGGCTGATACCCCACGCATCAGCGATTCGTTCCGCACCTTCAAACTGCGAGGTGAATTCGTAGCTCTCAAAATATGATTTTGGGATTGGTACGCCAAGTCCGAGCTTCTTGGAGCTATTCGATCCAATTGGCACACGACTCATTGACTCCACACCGCACGCAATCGCCACATCGACCACGCCAGAGGCGACCAGTGCCGTTGCGAAACTGGTTGCCTGCTGCGAGGAACCACATTGCGTGTCGATGGTGGTTGCGGCAACAGTCAGAGGTAAGCCAGCAGTTAGCCAAGCAGTCCTGGTCAGGTTGAATGATTGTTGCCCAACTTGGCTCACACAGCCACCGACGAGTTGATCGACTTCATCGGGATCGATCCCTGATCGGGAAACTAACTCGGCGAGCACGCCAGCAAGTAGATCCGCCGGATGAACAGAACCAAGGCCACCATTCCTCCGGCCGATGGGTGTGCGGACTGCATCAATGATCACGACTTCAGACATAGGTGAATCTTAGATTGCTAGGCAGCGGACCGAGGAGCCTCAGCCAAGGTCTGGCTAGATGTTTCGGCTGAGGAGAGGGTGCGGGGCTGCTCGGGTGCAGAGGCCACGAGAGCAAGCCTGCGAGCTGCATCGGTTAGCGCAAGGAGTTCTTGCTCGCGCTCGGCGAGACGATCTGCCTCTCGCTCTGCAACCCGGCGATTTGCCTCGGACAGGGCTGCCCGTGCCTGCCGCAGGCCAATGCGTGCGCTCCGCTTGGTGTCATTATCGATGCGGGCTACGGGGTTGTGTACGATCCGCAGAGTCAGCTGCTTTGTCATGAGACAAGTATGAGCTTGGGGTGTGACACTGACAACGGGTAGCGCTCCCCGGTTGCTAGTGGGCCGAACCTACAGCGAGTTTTCGGGCACTCAACAGGGAGCAGCGTTTGCCACAAGTGGCCAAGGTCGACTGCGTTCGAGAGCTAATCCAAGGTCAAGAACTAGAGCATCATCGTGATGGCGGCTAGCAATCTGCATTCCAACTGGTAACCCGTCGAGCTGGCCAATTGGCACCGAGAGCGAAGGATTGCCCACGATGTTGTAGGGAATAGTGAGCGCACCATTGTTTTCGGGACCAACTGCTTGGCCGGCAACTTCTAGATGAAGAGTAGTTTCGGCAGGAAAGGCAACATCTGGATTGGTAGCGCTAAAAATGAAGTCCACTTGATCGAATGCCTTCGCAACAGCTTCGTTTGCAGCAGTTCTAGCCGTCTCAGAGCGAGCCATCATGGCTAGGGAGTACTTGCGCTCGGCGATGCTCATTCCAAAGGCAATCTCGGGAGTCAGTTGGTCTTTGCACTCAGGCCAGAGACCCTCGAGGTCGGCATAGAGCCCCGACAGATTTCCCAGCGCCCATTCAAACCCCATCGACGGGAACGCCAAGTCGACGTGAACGATTTCTAGCCCGACCTCGTCTGCGAGCAGACGGCCAGCCTCGTCGACTAGTTCGGTCACAGCCGGATTGACCACGGCTGATCCAAGGTCCGAAACGATTGCCACTTTGCGCCCACGCAAGGCACCAAGGTGCGAACCAAGGTGACGCTCCCAGCCAGAGACCTTGGGCAGTGAGTAGGGGTCTCGCGAGTCGTAACCAGCGGTGACATCGTAGTAACGAGTGATGTCCCGAATGGATCGGCACATGACTCCGAGCACAACTGTCATGGGGTGAATGAGAGCCTGAGGGCCGCGGGGGATACGCCCAGCAGTTCCCTTCATGCCTGGCAGGCCGTTAAACCCTGCAGGAATACGAATAGACCCGCCGCCATCGCCACCGGAAGCCATGGTGAGCAATCCGCCCGCCACTGCCGCTGAGCTTCCGCCTGATGAACCGCCTGCAGTTCGGTCGAGATTCCATGGGTTGCGGGTAACGCCGTTGAGCTTGGTGACACTGACATTCAGCCCGCCAAACTCCGAGGCCGTGGTCAGGCCCACGGGAATCACGCCGCCGAGCGTCTCGGCCCGTTCAAGCATGGTGTCGGTGTGGTCCGAGATGCGGTCCGCAAAGACAAGTGAGGCCTCGGTATAGGGCCAGTCCTTGTAGTGGCTCAACTCTTTGACACCAAAGGGCACGCCGCCAAAGGGCTGACCGATATCGGCAACGGCAGCCTGAGCGCGAGCAGACTCGGCTGCGACATAGGAAAACGAGTTCAGCTCGCTGCTCTCTAGTGCTGCGAGCGTCGCTTCAAGTTCTTCTGCGGGTGAGTGATCTCCTGCGCGGAACGCGTCCACTAGTGAACATGCATCCCCGAGCCATGGACTATCTGTCATGTCTTTCCCCCATCAGAGCAACGGTTGCAGAACTCCACCCATGGGCTGCTGCGCTCTGTCGAACAAGCCGGGCCCCCCACATAATACGACGAGTTGATAGGCCGCCTTGCTTCAGCGCCCCGCGGCCAGAGATTGCGGGTGCCTGCGTCTCTGTTCCGCCAGGTTCACCGATGTCGAGAAGCCCCTCGCAGACCCGTACTGTGTAGGGATGGATGCTGCTGAATTCTTGGGCCTCACCCCAACACACAACCCCTCCCGCTGGTACGTTCCCATTACCGATGGCATTGCGACGCGGGACAGATTCATGTTTGGCGGCTGTGGGCTTGGCGCAGCAGTGTCAGCTATGGAGGCAGTTTGCGACCGCCCGGTGGTCTGGGCCACTGCGCAATACCTGTCCTTTGCCATGGTGGGAGAGATCATGGATCTTGATGTCACCGTGGCCGTGGCTGGCAAGCGGACCAGTCAGGCTCGGGCTGTCGGCCGTGTCGGTGACCGAGAGATTCTTACGGTGAACGCGGCCCTTGGATCTAAAGACATCAAGATTGACGAGCAGTGGCGGACGATGCCCGAGGTCCCCAACCCGCAGGATTGCCCTCTTCGTAGCGACATGGTCGCAGACAGCGAGTCAATCATGGGCCGGCTCAACATTCGATTGGCACTCGGATCGCCTTGGGATGAGATCGATGGCAATCCGGCACCGCGGGGGCGATCGGCACTATGGGTCCAGACTCCAGACATTGAAATGTCCGCTGCAGGTCTGGCAATTCTGGGCGATTACCTGCCCTTCGGAATTGCCCAGGCAACTGGTCGATGGGTGCCATCGAACAGTTTGGATAACACGATTCGAGTGCAACGACTCAAGCCCGCTGAGTGGGTCCTTTGTGACATCAGGGTCGATGGGGTCAGTAACGGGTTTGGTCACGGGTCAGTGTTTTTGTGGGCCCAAGACGGCACTCTTTTGGCAACGGCTAGCCAGAGCGCAGTGCTCCACAACCCGCGCAGCTAAGACAGCACAGCTAACACGGCACAGCTAACACGGCACAGGGCGTGCCGACGGACTCGGTCACAAGCTGGGTGTCGTAGGAACTGCGTGCTGTACGAACTGAGTGCTGTACGAACTAGGTGCTGTGCAGCTGTTGGCTTCGGCCTAGGGTGAAGAAATGTCTACACCTACCGAGGCTGTCACTCTCACCGAATCAGCAGGTCCTTCCTTGCCGCCGGGTCGACGCTATGGAATGACCATTCCATTTGATGGCGTTCCGCTGGCTGAGCAAAAAGACTGGATCCTTGAGCTTGCAGACTTGGGATACACCGATGTGTGGTCCTCAGAGGCGAACGGCGCAGATGCTTTTACGCCGCTGGCACTAGCAGCAGCTTGGGCACCAAGTTTGCGGCTTGGTACTGCAATCGTGCCTGCTTATACGCGGGGCCCTGCGCTGCTTGCGCAGTCGGTGGCTTCACTAGCAGATGCCGCACCGGGACGGTTTGTGTTTGGAATCGGCACATCCTCCAACGTGATTGTTGAGCGGTGGAATGGGGTGCCCTTCGAGGAGCCCTATCGGCAGGTCAAAGACATGGTTCGGTTTCTGCGAGCTGCCATGTCGGGCGAGAAGATGACCGGCCGATTCGGCCAGTCCGAGGTTGCAGGGTTTCGCCTCGGGATTCGTCCCGCTCAGCAGCCACCAATCCTGATCGCTGCGCTCCGCGAGGGGATGTTGCGACTAGCGGGAACCGAGGGCGACGGGGCAATTATCAACTGGCTATCCGCCGAAGATGTCAGCAAAGTTGCACCAATCGTGCAGGCCGCAGGAGGGGGTACCTCTGATGCGCCAACCAAAGAGGTTGTGGCAAGAATCTTTGTTGCCCCGACCACTGACCGTGATGCAGTCCTAGCCATGGGCAGGTACGCAATTGCGGCATACCTGACTGTTCCGGTGTATGCGGCATTCCACGAGTGGCTGGGTCGAGGGGAACAACTCTCTGAAATGTGGAAGCTCTGGGGTGACGGGGATCGTCAAGGTGCACTCGCCGCGATTCCTGACTCCTTAGTTGATGAACTGATCATCTCTGGCGCTCCGGAGCATTGCCGTGAGCAGATCGGCCGTTATGTCGCCAACGGGGTTACTACACCGGCGCTTGCACTCCTTCCGTTTGGTTATGACCAGAGGCAGGCGATTCGGGATTTAGCTCCTCAGTAGAAACGCCTTAACGCTGCGCGGTGACCGTTGCTCGAAGCACTACCTTGTCGATCTTTCCAGAGGCATTCACGGGAAGCTCATCGACAACGACCACGACGCGCGGACGCTTAAACCCCGCAATTTTGTCTTTCGTCCAAGAGATCAGATCTTCAGTTGCGATCTGAGCCTCTGCCCGTGGGACAACTACTGCACAAACGACCTCTCCCCAGTGGTCATCGGGTAGGCCGATAACAGCAACCTGTGCCACGAGAGGATGTGTGCTCAGCAGGTCCTCGACCTCTCGAGAGGCAATGTTTTCGCCACCAGAGATAATCAAATCCTTCTTGCGGTCCACGATGTAGAGGTAGCCGTCTTCATCAATGCGGCCAATATCGCCAGTTTTAAACCATGGGCCGTGACGTGAGTCTGCAGTTGCTGCGGGGGAGCGGAAATACCCTTCGCAGAGTTGGTCGCCACGAACCAGAACCTCGCCTGGTTCTCCCTGCGGAAGCTCGTTGCCGTCATCGTCTGCAATTCGCAGTGCAACGAGCGGACCAGGTCTGCCGGCTGCAGCAAGCAAATGTGGGTGAGTGTCGGCAGCTCTGCGATGACTTTCGGGATCAAGAAAGACTGCATTGCCACTTAGTTCGGTCATGCCGTAGCCCTGGGCCAGACCACAGTCGGGCAGTTCTCGAAGGACCCTGCGCAAAAGGTCAAGAGGCATCGCCGATGCACCGTAGGAAATCTGGCGAAGGGAAGAGAGGTCCGTGCTGTCACATCCCGGGTGATTGAGCAGCATGGACAGCATTGTTGGGGCGAGCGAACAGGTTGTCACCCGGTGGTTCTCAATCAGACGTAGAACTTCCCCAGCCTCGAAACGAGGTAGCAGCACCACTGGCCGGCGACGAAGATGCACGTGCAAGACGTTGTAGGCAGCTACGTGGAAAAGCGGAAACGGAAACAGGTACACGTCGTCGGCTGAGACTGGTCGAGCGAGTGCAGTGTTCTGGATCGCTGCAAGCAGGCCTCGGTGGCTGAGCAGCGCACCCTTGGCCCGACCCGTGGTTCCCGATGTGTGAATCAGCCAAGCGGCCGAGGCCGGGTCAAGGTCCGTTGTCTTGACCGCTTGCAGTTTGGCCGCAGCCCCACTCCGGGTGGAATTGATTTCAGCTTCGGAGGCCGGACTGAGGCCAAGTTCTGCTGCAGCCTGTGCGCTGGCCGTTGGGTGTGTGCCATTCATGCAGACCACATGACACACTGATTGGCAGTTCGGTAGTTCTGTTGCGAGCCGGTCAAGCTGTTCGGAGCTGGCAAGGATGACTGTTGGTTCGGTCGCTTGAATCATGGCAACGAGTTCCGGCACGCTGTGCCGAGTGTTGCCAAGAGTTGCAACGGCACCTGCCGCCGGAACGGCGTAGAGCGCAATCAGCATCACGGGGCAGTTGTCAGAAATGATCACGACGCGATCGCTCGGGTCGGTGAGTTCCGCAATGCCTGCGGCAAAACGCTGAACATCTTGAAGTAGTTCGGTAAAGGTCCAGCGGAAGTCTCCGGCAACGAGTGCCAAACCGTGTGGCGACTCGGCCGCTGCGAATTCAACAATCTCGTGTATCAGCACCCGAGTGTTCATAGTCGCCCGGCGCTAGCGGTGCTAGCTAGAAGTGTGAGTTCTTAGGAGATGTTGCCGTTCCTAGCCGCTACTGATTTGTGCTTGAAGGCGGCGCATGGCCGAAAGCCACCGTTCGCGATTGCTTGCACGTGCTTGTTCATAGGCTGCAACTTCCTCGTGGGGGAGTATCAGAAACTGTTCCGTAGCGAGCGCATTGACAACAGATTCGGCAACCTCGCTGGGTTCCAAGATACGTTGCGCTCGGACCACCGCCAGCGCAACTGCATCTTCTGGTGCGGAGGCACTATCAGAATCTGGCGCGACTGATGCCTTCATTTCTGGAAAGAGCAGTGGCGTGCGAACCCCCTGAGGGCACAAGCAGGAAACCCCAATCCCACGATCGCCGTAAGTGATGGACATCCACTCCGCAAGCGCAACCGCACCATGTTTGCTAACGCTGTAGGGGGCGTCACCAAGGTTAGTGAGCAGCCCGGCAGCCGATGCCGTGAGCAGGTAATAGCCGCGACCTCGGTCGAGCCAAGCGGGCATGAGTGCTCGCGCTGCGTAGACATGAGCCATCAGGTTGACATCGAGCGTGCTCTGCCAGACCTGGTTCGGTGCATCAAGGCCGAGCGCAGTGCCAATTCCGGCATTGCCGCAGAACAGGTCGATCGTTCCACTTGTCTCGGTCACCTGATGGATGAGCGCAATGACCTCGGATTCTTTAGACACATCAACTTGATGCGAAGACACCTTCACCTCGGGGAAAACCTGAGCAAGTTCTTGGAGCGATCGATCTAACGCAACAGCATCTAAGTCCACTAGCGAAATTGATCGAGGGCCTTCTTCGGCGAAGCGCTTGCACAGGGCAGCGCCAATTCCGCTTCCTGCTCCGGTGACCACAATGTTGCTGTTCGAGAGTTCCATGGATCCTTCTCTGAAAGTAAACGGTGCGCTGATGTCTGAGCGTCTGTTCGGTGCTAAACCCTTCTACAAGGCGAGCTGCGGCGGGGCTGGTCCTACCTACTGCAGTTGACCGATTGCTGCGCGGAGCGTGGCATAGATCACCGCGGCGCGGTCCTCGCCCCAGGGCATAGGCATGATGACGGGAACCTCTACTCCCGCATCGCGATATTCCTGAACGGCCTCGGCCACCCTCGCTGATGACCCACAAATATTGATTGCGTCAATCATGCGGTCCGAGATTGCCGCCACGGCGGCATCTCGATCTTGGCTTGCCATAGCCAAGTTCAACGCCTCTACCTCGTCTTGGAATCCGGCTCGAGCAAACGCTCGCGCATAGGCGGGGACAACTGCATAGGAGTAGAGGTCTCGGCGAGCTTTTGCGAGCGCTTCCTCCCGATCGCAGACTGCAACGTGCACATATGCGTACACCTTGCAGGAACCTTCTGGTCTACCTGCAGCAGCTTCGGCTCGGCGAACCTGCTCGATGCACCAGGGCACGGCCGAGGCGGGAAGATAGTTCAGGAGAACCCCGTCAGCTAGTTCGCCGGCTAAGGAGAGCATCCGTTGATTGAGCGCACCAAGAACGAGCTGTGGTTTGCGTTCACCCATGCGGACAGCGAGACGGAACTTGTTGCAGTGGTAGTACTCGCCTTCATGAGTAACCGCTTCTCCGCTCAGGCAGGCTTGAGTGAGTTCTAGATACTCTCGGACCTGGGCTAGAGGGTGAGCGGAATAATCGGCACCGTGCCAGCGGCCAACCACAACAGGAGACGAGATGCCGACTCCTAGCAGAATCTGAGCTTCGGGCGAGATATCTTGAAGCGTGGCGGCGCCCATTGCAGCGAGCATCGGTGTGCGCAGTTGAAGGGCCAACACTCCAGTCCCGAGATCGAGAACTGGCTGTTGAACTCCTACAGCAGCCAAGGTGGCGAAGGCTTCTTGGCCAACCGTTTCGGCAGTCCAAAATGAGCCATACCCCAAGAGCTTCGCCTGTTCTGCAACCTCAAGGCCAAGCTGTAGGCCAAGACTCTGAAAGCTCGCGAACGTGACCCCGATAGCGGGAGGGTTTGTGTGCATTCAAGACGGTACCCCGCAACCGTGCTGAGCCATCGCAACTGCTCTGAGTCAAGCCGCCTGGTGCACAATCGCATGGAGTAGCTAAGCGACTGACGCACGCAGTAACTGCGGGAGCATCTATCCGGCTCAGATTCGAAGACGTTTCTGAGCAATCTCTGTGAACTCTCCGTAAAGCGGTCGTTGGGTGTCCTAGGGCGCTGGTAACTTGGAGATTGTTCGCTTCGGTCTCCCGAGGCGGCAGAGCGTAGGAGGCAACATGACAGAAGTTCTCGAAACAGAAACTCTTGCAGCAGCAGTTCTGGACGCGGCTGGTCTGGAAGCGCCCACGATGCTAGAAGCGCTGAATCTTATTGATCGAGGCTTGAGCGATGCTTCAGACCGGTCGCTGGTATCGGCCGTTGAGTTCACCGACCTCTTGCTAGATGTACGCAGCATTTTGGTTCGGATCGATTCCGCGTCGCACGCGAACTGAAGCGGCTCATCAGCAACAACTGGGCAAGTTAGTGACTCAGCCAATTAGTGACTCAGCCAATTAGTGACTCAGCAAGTCAGTAGATCAACAAAACTCTGGCCGCTGACGATTCATGCCAACTGCGCTAAAGAGTCTCTCGTAGGCATTGTCTAATTCTTCAAGCAGCAACTGTGGTTCGCTCACTGCAGCAGGATCAGCGGCAAGACCAATAAAGAGCCAACCGTGATACGACATCGTGGTCAGGTTGAATGCGGTTCCTGCAAGGGGGCCAATCGGGTAGTTGGCTTGCATAAGTGCCCCGCCAATAAAGAGATCAAATGGTGCCGCACGCACGTTGGAGCAGACGAAATCCACTGAGTGTGCAAGGTGTTGCCCAGAGCGAAGGATTGCTGCGGGGGGCAGCATTGCAGCGGCTTGGGCTGCTGTATCCATCGACTCGATGGCCCGTTCGCTGCGAACTGTTGCAACGATGCTGTGAATCTGCGTCATCCGATCGCTGGGGTCCATGCTCCCCGTCGGAACCAACATCTGGGTAGGACTAAAGGCATTGCCACCAGCGGATCGATCATGTCGAGTGCTGACGGGCATGGAAACTCGAAGTTGTTCTACGGGCTTTCCTGCCGCACGGTGAATTTCACCGGATGCATCTGCTGCCCCGGCAATGAAGAAGTCGTTCACGCTGCCACCAAGCAGGTGTGCAGCGGCTAAGACATCTTCGAGATTGAGCGTGGTTGTACCAAACCACCTGCCAAGGGAGCGCTCTGTCCACAGTGGTGAACGGCGGTGACCAACTCGTGCTTGTCGTGCAGCTGAGCGGACAGCACCGGCAAGATCAGCAGTGCGCGAAGGGATCGAGGCTGCTCCGTTTGCCACTGACACCAAAGGTGCTGAGGCACGTGACCACCATGGCTTGGAAGCTTCATGCAGGTCGGGAACAGAGCCGCTGTTACTGCCGGGGGCAGCTTCCTCTAGAGGTTTGGGTGATCCCGATGAATCTCGGGCGCCTTTGCGGGTACGTGGAACGGGCAGTCGCTCAAAATCGAGGAACTCGATCGACAACACAATGCCACCTTCGCCATCGGTGATGGTGTGGTGGAGCCGCTGCAGCATCGCAGATCGACCACCGGCGAGACCTTCGATGGTGACGAACTCCCAAAGCGGGCGCTCGCGGTCAAAGGGCTGTCGGCTGAGGGTGGCCACTAGATCGTAAAGTTCTCGCTGTGAGCCCTGTCCCCCTAAGTCCATCCAGCGGAGGTGGTGGTCTAGGTCGACCTCAGGGTCATCCACCCACTTTGGCAATTCCCAGGGAGCCATACTCGTAACCACGCGTTGGCCGAGCCGCGGAACATTGATGATTGCTTGTTCCATGCGCTTGCGGAATGCTCGTCGGTCGACTGCTTGGTCAAAGACCGTCAGGTTTGCGAAGGTTGAGGAGAGTTGCGGGTCTCGCTCCAACTCCCACATGAGTGACTCAAAGCCGCTCATGTGTTGTTGGTCAGAAGAAGTCGCACCCATACCAGAGAGGCTAACCAGTCGAGGCCTAGAACGCTCTCAAAGCCTCAATTTGGACTGAGCTGAGCTAAAAACGGCTGGGCCAAAAGCGCTGAGCAGTTCGGGCAATGGTTCGCCCAGCGATCAGGCCTGCCACCACGTCACTGGCATGGTGTACCCCAACATGAACTCGACTCCAGGAGACACCAGCGGCGAGCATCCACCAGAGCGGCGCCATACCTAGGTCTTCAGATAGCAGTGTGGCTGCGCATGCGGCAGCCGAGGCGTGACCGCTCGGAAAGCTCGAGGTCTTTGGCGCCCGAAGTTCGTGCGGGTGATGCTCCTTCTCGGTCGGGCGCTCACGTTGGGCAATGAGCTTGATGGGGCCGTTGATGAGAGCTTGCTCGGTAGCAATGATGGCGCTGCGCCGCAAGGCTCGCCGCCGCCGGGCGGGGCTTGCAGTCATTGCATCTACGGCGTTGATGCCATGCCAGAGAAAGCTGTGGTTTGCTGCTTGTGAAAGCGCATAGAACAGGCGATCGGCTGGAACTGAACCATGTGCAGTCTTTGCGATCTGATCAGCCGATTTGTCGAAGCCTTTTACTAGCCGGCTCTGTAGAACCCGGGTTGCAAGCCCCCGTGGATGAGCGCTCATGTGGGTGCCAGAGTGGGTGCCAGAGTGGGTGCCATAACGAGATGCTAGAGGCCAGCGCTGACAGCAGCGAGAGCAGATCGAACTGCTGCTGCAACTATGACTGGATCCTGCAACGGGCCAAAATGCCCAAGGGCTGGAAACTCCTCAAGAGTCGAAGAGGGGAGGGCCTGCGAGATAATCGGCGCAAGGTCAGCCGGCCCCGGAAATTTGGTGTGCCCCCGGGCCACCGTGACTGGGCAAGCGACTTCGCCAAGGTGGGCAAATGCGCTATGCCGGGCTCCCATTTTGTAGGTATCCGCTTCAATCTCGGGCCGACAACGAAGGGTGATCGAGCCGTCAAGGAGTTGTTCAAACCCGTGGTCCACATAGGCTCGAAGCGCTGCCGGGCACAAGTCGCTCAGGGGCGGTTTGGATGCAAAGTTCTGTTCTGCGGCGCTGCGAGAAGGAAACGTGTCGCGTCGTCGAAGAGCCGAGGCGACTAGCGGATTGCTCGAAGAAATGTCCTGGATCTTCAATCCTGCTGGCTCGAGACCTGAGTCTTGCATCGGGAAGACAATCGGTTCATACACCCACAATCCCCTAAACGTGCCCGGGCGCATCTGCTCAGCTAGAAGCAGCGAGGCTCCCCCCATGGAGTGGCCCACGCCAAATGGCTTATCCAGGCCTAGTGCGTCAACCACCGCTAAGACATCTTCAGCAGTCCCTGACCAGTCCATGCCAGCAGCGGGAATGCTGGACAGGCCATGTCCTCGAAAGTCCAGAGATGCGCAGTGGTACTCCTGGAGGTGATCCGTTACTGGTGCCCAGACTGCGGCGCAGAACCCCGTTGCGTGGGCAAAGAGGACAGATCGGTCGACAGTTCCCGCTCCGCCGGGTTTTCCGAGGTCATAGGTAGCAATCTCAACCCCAGAACTCGACAGCGTCCGAGTGGGCTGGGGGAGGGGGTGAAATTCGAACGGGAGTCTGCTGGGTTCTGACACGAGTACAGACTGTCATCCCTACCCTGCCCTGTTGGTGCGCTCTTGCTAACTCGTTGGGGCGGGCTACAGTAAGTGTCAGCATTACTACTCTAAGTGGGAGGGTGTCTGAGCTTGAACGGCTCTCGGGAAGATGACTGATCCTTCACATGTGGCGGCGCCTGTAGTGAAGGCCGATACGGAGTACTCCCTGCTTCGTCGCGCTGCGTTCGCAAGCATGGATGCCGAGTCGATATTGACCGCCGAGTTTGATGCAGATGGACAAGTCGTAGATTTTCGTTTTGCTGTGACGAATCTGGTTGCCTCACAGGTGTTGCGCAGACCCATGGTTGAGCTCCTCGGATACACAGTGACCGAGGTTTTTCCCTCCTCAGGGGCGAACCTGGTCAGGATCTGGGCAGAGTGTCTGGCCTCGGGTATTGCAATGCTTGAAGAGATCCAGATTGATACCGATACTGAGCATCCACGCTGGATTCGCCAGCAGGTACTCCCCCTCGGAGACGCCATTGCAGTCACCTCTCACGACATTACTGACCGTCGCCGAGCCGAGGCTGACCTGCGGTCCTTGGCCCACCAAGACCCGCTGACTGAACTCCCAAATAGGCGTGCGGCGCTTGACGGGATTTGTGCCTCGTTAGAACGTCATGGCCACGGGTCGCCAACCACGGT
>WLLG01000269.1 GCA_009700815.1 Actinomycetota bacterium | reverse complement strand
GCGGTACTTGCCGTCATCGGAACGGATAATCGCTGCTACTGCGTCGGGCTGAATGACAAGGTCGGCGGCAAGATGCTGCACCTCGTCCATTGCGGACATTGCAGTGGTGGTGTCTTCATAGGCAATTGCAATCAGGTCTGGCATTGAACAACTTTCCATCTCAGTGCGAACCATCGTCAGTCCGGCATAGGCAAGAGTAACGCGCCGAACAGCGGCCCGGCCCGGCGCGAAACTGAACTTTGAGTGAAGGCACTCAGAAACTCCTGAGAACCGTCCGAGGTTTTCGCTCTGACGGAACCCGGAGCAGGTCCCATGTCAGTAGCTTGTACCCCTGTGAGAACTCTGCGTGGAGCAACTGTTGTGTTGGCACTAGTGACCTTGGCGAGTTCCTGCTCGCTCGGAAACTCTGCCGAGAGCACCTCGGCGAGTAAGGACTCGGCTCAGCGCACCGAAAGCTCAACGGCGCAGAAATCGCTCCCCCCTTCCTCCGAGCAACAACCGCTGAGTTGGACCAACTGCGCAGATGATCTAGCCGCTGCTGCCGGCTTGGAATGCGCCACGCTGCAAGTACCCATCGACCCCGCTAGCCCCTCGGGGCCGACCACAGAACTAGCTCTCATCCGCCAACCATCTACAGGATCGGCATCCGAGCGCATTGGATCACTTGTCATCAATCCTGGCGGCCCTGGCGGATCTGGCCTTGAGTTCCTCACCTCAGCCGCCGCTGCCTTCCCCTCTGAACTTACCGACGCCTTCGACTTGGTCTCATTTGATCCCCGGGGTGTCGCCGCAAGCTCGCCCGTTAGGTGCCTTGATGACGCAGCAGCCGAGGAGCAGCTCGCCGGAGACCTTTCCCCAGATACTGCAGAGGAACTCAGCAAGGCCGTGGCTGACCAGAAGCAATTTCTGGCTAGTTGCCGATCTAACTCTGCGGAGTTGCTCACCCACATGAGTACAGCCGATGTTGCCGCTGACTTGGATCAGATTCGTAGCGCCCTCGGAGACGAGAAGCTGACCTACTTAGGCTTCTCCTACGGAACTGCAATCGGAGCGGTCTATGCCACCCTCTACCCAGAAAACTCGCGAGCACTTGTTCTTGACGGGTCCGTTAGCCCCAAATCAACCTCGGAGGAAGAAGCGCTCGCTCAGGCTCAGGGATTCGAAAACACCCTGGCGAACTTCGTCTCAGCATGTAATGCCGACAAGGGCTGTGCGCTCGGCCCTGACGCTGCAGCAAAGATCGCCGCAACCCGGAACGAACTGAACAAGAAGCCAGTACAGGTCGTTACTCCAAGCGGCACCCGCACGCTAGGGGTCGACCTTTTTGATATCGGCCTAGCGACCGCCTTGTATGACACGTCGCTTTGGGGCACTGCCGCCGAGGCAATCAGAGACATCAACTCGGGCGGCGGCCAACTCATTTTCTCGCTTGTTGACCGGCAGTTGGGCCGCCAGCCAGACGGAAGTTTCGACAACTCGAGTGCTGCGCAGTCGATGGTGAGTTGTGCCGACTCAACTGAGCGGCCTACTGCGGAACAAAGCCAGCAAGCCGCAGAGCGAATCCAAGCTGCTGCACCGACCTTTGGGCAAGCCCTTGGTTGGGCCACCCTGAGTTGCTTGGGTTGGCCCATGGCGGCGAACCCGCTTCCAGAGATCTCTGGAAAGGGGTCACCTACCGTGCTCGTTGTTGGAACCCTCGGCGACCCTGCAACCCCGTATGCCTGGGCGGAAGAAATGACTGCAGCGCTCGAATCTGCAGTGCTCCTCACCTACGAGGGAGACGGCCACACGGCGTTTCTGCGGGGTGGACCTTGCGTGGACAACGCCGTCGTGACCTATCTGATCGAGTTGACCGTTCCCAAGGTGGGCACCCGCTGTCCCAATAAGGAACAAGATTTGAGCTTTGGTGGGCTTCGTGACGAGGTGGTTTCTCAGCTAGTTGAAGGGGGCCTCCCGAAGAAGTTGGCCGAATGTGTCATTGACGGCGTCATCAAAGAATCTGGCTCTGCCGAGTTCAACCGCATGGTGCTCGAAGAAGATGTAGAGAAGCTCTCTCAGCTCGTAACTGCCCAGACCTTGGGCTGCGCCAGCGCTGGGGACTAGCTCGTTCTAGTAGTTCAGACGGCCAGCTAGTTCAGCAGGCTGGCGAGACCCCAAATGCTTGCCACAGCGCCAATAGAAATCATAATGAGCGCTCGGCCGATAGGTGCCCGACTCGGGTCCTCTGAATCTGAACTTGGCGGACGAATGAGTGCGAACAAGTTGCCGGCCACCATGGCAGCACCAAAGGCCAGGACGATCCAAGGCAAAAAGTCATCGCCGAGGAGCAACAAGCCCTCTTCGGCAACTATCCCGCTTGCACTGATCCAACTAGCACTGGGCTGAATCTCTAGAAGCAACTGGATCCCCTATCCGTAGCGGCTAACCGCCTCTAAAGAAATATTTAAAGAAATAGCTCAAGTTCTGCTCGGAACTGGCGATAACTAACTTACCGGTGGTTTCGCCTCCGCCGGTACACAGCAAAGGCACAAGGAGCGGGAGTCTGCAATCTCCCTCCCAAGCATCGCTAATCGTGCTTTCCCAAGCACATACCGCTGCCGTGGACCCCGCTCCGCCTTTGTGCTCTCAGCGCCGCACCAAGAACCCAAGCAACCAACAGCGGGGTGACAGACTCGGAGCCCTCGCCGTGTGAGAATAAGCCACCACGACTCGAGAGCAACTTGGCCATGAACTCCTCCAACCAAAACGTAAGAACTGCGGCGATGTGGCCGATTGGAGCTAGGTGGTGAACAGTCGCGCAGTCGCATTTGCACTTGGAGTACTTTCTGCCTGCCTAGGTGTGGGTGCGCTGTTCAGCGATATTGCTCTTGTGGGGTTTGCCGCAGGAATGGCAGGTGGCGCAGCAGGAGTCCTTGTGCTCACTCTGCGGGTGGATAACACCGAGGAGAGTTCCGATGAGCGAGCCCTCTTCGAAGCTCAAATCGATGACCTGGCAAACGCCTTGGCTGCCAGCCAAGCACAAGTAGAGACTGCAGCTCAGAGAATTGCTCAGCTCGAATCTGATCTAGCTTCAGCAGTTGAATCTGCAAGCGCATCGGAAGAAGAGCAACTCCCAAGCGTTACGGGCGAGGACTCCTCTCTGCTCGTAGACGCAGAGTCGCAACTGTTCTCGGAGGCCTATTTTATGGTGGCCTTGGAGGCTCGAATCGCTTCTGCCCGTCGCCATTTGCGGCCAGTTGGAATAGCTCTTATTGACCTAGTCCAAGGCGATGCCGATTCCGGAGTCCCAGTCGTTGCAGCCTCTGCTGCTGAGTCGATCCGCGAGACCATTCGCGATGCAGATACGGCTTGTCGTCTAGACGACGGAACCTTTGCGATCATTTTGGAAGACACTCCCGAGAACGGCGCAGTGTGGACAGTCGAAAGAGTGCGGCGCAACATTGTGGGGCGATTCGGAAGCCACATCATGTGGGCCGGAGTGGCCTGTTACCCAGCCCATGCCTTTACTGCAGAAGAACTCTTGGCTCAGTCCAGAACAGCGCTTCTTGCTGCCAAAGAATGGAAACAAGATCGCATCGAAGTTGCACTGTCAGAGTGAGTTGCAGTCTCAGAGTGAGTCGCTCTGGCCTTCCCCTGCCTCGGCTCTAATCTGCGCCGCATCCTGATTTTGTGCACGGCCAGCCCAGCGCACAGCCCCCGGAGTGGCCGAGAGTTGAGCGATGAGTTGCGGCATCGGAACACCGTCGATGGTGATGATTGCATTGCGAGCCTGATACTGCGGGTCAGCAAAGATGTCAGCCATGTCGTAGACCGGTGCCGCTGCTGCATCTACCTCTTCAAACTCGGCCAGAGCTTGGGCCTGGGTTCGTTGCAGCATCCACTCAGCCATACGTGCATCGATGCGCTCACGGTGTGCAACTCGACCGTCAAAGCCAGCTAACTCCTCGTCTCCGTCCAAACCGAT
>WLLG01000268.1 GCA_009700815.1 Actinomycetota bacterium | reverse complement strand
TTTTCAAGGCCCTCCCACTCCACGCGGAACCAGTGCTTGTAAATAGGGTCATAGACGCGCCGAGCGATCTCTCGCATATGTTCCGAGCGGCCCCACTCATTGACATCCGAGCGCCTGCGATCATCAAGCGCATCAGGGTTGCGGGGTTCTTCTTGAGGTAGCTGAACTAGCTCACCATGGCCTGCTCCGGAACCTGCCTGACTGAGCATCTCTTCGAGCGTGATGTCTTGATCTAGTAATTCGGCTGGGTCGAAGCGCACGGCCGGAGTTTGGGTCGGCGTTCTCGGCGGTGCGGGAGTTTGGTTGATTGGCGACTGTTTTGAATCGGAGTCGTCCTGTTCCATGGGTGCATGTTAGGCGCTACGAGGAACTAGGTCCCGGCCAGTAGCCTAACTGCGTGGATCATCTCCGAGAAGCGCATCATTAAGATGCGGCGGCCACCACAATGACTGCTCCGATGCCAAATCAGCCAGAAGTGACTCCAAGCACTGAGCGCCCTAAACCACGGGCACTTGATGCACTCCGGCAGCGGGATTTTCGCAGGTTTTGGCTTGCAGCGCTTGTGTCGAATACGGGCAGTTGGATGCAAGGCGCAGCGATCCCCTTTGTGGCCTTTTCTCTGACGGGATCGGCTGGAGCAATTGGTGTAACCGGTTTCTTTCAATACTTGCCGTTCATGGTGATGGGCCTAGTTGGTGGAAGTCTGGCCGACCGGTTCCCTCGAAGGACCCTGTTAATCAGTACCCAAGCAGCGCAGGCTGCCTGCGCCACCGCACTTTTTGTGATGGTGTACACGGGAGTTGTGACCACTGCCTGGCTAGCAGGACTCGCATTTGTCTCGGGCCTAGCAGCAGGGCTAAATACGCCGGTCTGGCAATCGTTCGTAGCCGAATTGGTGAGTCGGGATTTGTTGCTCAACGCAGTCACATTGAACAGTGCCCAGTTCAATGCGGCTCGAGCCCTCGGGCCACTCCTAACAGGCATCATCGTGTCAGGAATCGGAGTCTCATGGGCCTTCGCCTTGAATGCCGCTTCCTTCGCCATCGTGATTGTTGTTCTGCTTGGCTTGCGGGTCAGCAGTGATGGCGTTCGTCGCAACGTTTCTGGAGGAGCCGTAGCCGGGATTCGCTCCGCCGGCCGCTACGTGCTGGCCTCTCCGCCGATTCGTGCGTGCTGTATGGCTATAGCTGCAGTTGCCGGACTCGGTAGCCCACTCTTTAGCTACCTTGTGGTCTACGGCGAGAAGGTGTTGCAGGTGTCGGGGCTACGTCTCGGGATTCTTTTTGGGGCCGCTGGTATTGGGTCGGTGATCTTTACGCCGGCACTGTTATCGATTGCGCCACGGATTCCGCGGTCCAGACTGCTGAGTGGAGCAATGGTCCTGTACGGGATCTCGGTAGTGGCAACCGGCTTGGCGCCCACGTATTTCACAGTGGTGTTGGCATTGTTGTGCTTCGGCGGCGCGTACTTAGCCATTGCATCCACGATCAACACCAGTATCCAACTTGTTGTGCGCGACGACCTTCGCGGAACGGTCATAGCGATCTATCTGATGTGCCTGACTGGTGCTCTTCCGATTGGAATCTTTCTCTGGGGCAAGTTGTCTGACATCTATGGAATTCAGCCAGTGACTATTGCTGCGGGGACCTTGCTGTTGATGGTCACGGTGTTGTTCATTCTGACTGGCAGATTTCACGTTATGGCCGACGCTGATGCTGCTCGGGATGCTGCAGCCGCTTGAGCCAGCCGCTTGAGCCACTCATAGCGATGCTCGTGGTGCGTGCTGAGCGTCCGGTGGGGGATACTGTGCCATGCGGTGAAGCACACCGAGAAGCACACCTAGAAGCCGACCTAAAGGTGCCCCATGCCTGAACCGATTCTGTCTCCCGGTAGCGATCCTCGCGGGATGATCTTCATTCATCCCGAGTCATTTGGGGATATGGAAAACTGGCATGAGATTGCTCGCGAACTGCGCCGAGATGCGCCAATCTTGCGAGTGGAAGCCGAGGGGTGGACCCCCTTTTGGGCAATCACTCGCCATGAGGATGTCTTTGAGGTCTCACGGCGGAGTGACGTGTTTTTCAACACAGAGCAGTCGGCGCCGAGCCCGAATATCACCTACGAGATGCTCGACATGCTCGGTCTGGAGCAGCCACGGACGTTGGTGCATCTGCACGGGTCTGAGCATGACAAGTATCGCAAGGTCACCAACGATTGGTTTAAGCCTGCTGCAGTCAAAAACTTGCAGGCGGCGATTGAACAGATTGCCGATGAGTATGTAGAGAAGCTCGCCGATATGGGAGGCGAGTGCGATTTTGCTCAGGACCTTGCCGTCCCGTTCACCATCCGCGTCATCATGACGATTTTTGGTGTTCCGCGCAGTGACGAACGTTTCATGATGGAACTCACACAAGGGCTTTTTGGTTCTGCGGATCCGGAATACCTGGGCGACTTCACTGATCCACTTGAGCTTGTTGGCTCGACAATTGCAAAGTTCAAGGATTACTTCGAGGCGCTGACCGCAGAGCGTCGAGCACACCCCACTGATGACCTAGCCACCGTGCTCGCCAACGGAGAAGTAGACGGGGCACCGCTTGGCGAGGCGGAGTTGCTTTGGTATTACATCATCGTCGCAACGGCAGGCCATGACACCACGTCGTTTTCGTTGAGCGGAGGCTTAGAGCAACTGCTCGCTCACCCCGATCAGCTACAGGCACTGCGTAAGGACCCTGCGTTGCTAGGGCAGGCCACCGAAGAGATCATTCGATGGACTAGCCCAGTTCGTAGCTTCTTTCGTTGGGTCCAAGAAGACGTTGAGCTTGGGGGAGTGCTGATCCCGAAGGGTGATGTCGTGCTGACTTCTTATCCCTCTGCGAATCGAGATGAGGATGTGTTCATCAACCCCATGAACTTCGATATCTTCAGGCCCGATAGCGACAAGTTGCTCTCATTCGGATTGGGCATGCACTTCTGCCTCGGCGCTCAGGTGGCCCGTCGCGAAGTGCGCACGTTGCTCGGAAAGTTCCTTGACCGGACTGCCTCGGTCGAGCTCGCTGGTCCAGCGGTCTACACCCCGACCCACTTCGTGAGCGGGGTTAAGCACCTTCCAATTCGTTACACGCTCAAATAGCTCCCATTGCCCTGCTCTGTCTTGCGCCTGACCTTCTCTAGAGGGTCAGGCGCATAACAGAACGAGGTTAGAGAGCGAGTGCTTCGGCTACGGCCTGGTGGGTGACGGTCCCGGCAAAGGTGTTGAGTCCACCTGCCACAGCAGGCTCGCTCAGCTCTGCTTGCTTGCCCCCAAGCGCGAGTTGCAACAGGTAGGGCAGCGTTGCGTTCGTGAGCGCATAGGTCGAAGTGTGCGGCACGGCTCCGGGAATATTTCCAACTGCGTAATGCACAACCTCGTGCACCACATAGGTGGGGTCGGAGTGAGTTGTTTCGTGGATGGTTTCTACACAACCACCTTGATCGATCGCCACGTCCACAATGACCGCTCGTTCCTTCATGCCGATCACCATGTCCTCAGTTACCACCGTGGGTGCCCGGCCCCCAGCAACAAGAACAGCTCCGATGACCAAGTCCGCTCCGGCCACTGCGCGTTCAACCGCACCTCGATTCGATGCCAACGTCATGATGCGTCCACGATGAATCTGATCGACCCATCGCAATCGATCCAGGTTCTTGTCGAGCAACAGCACCTCGGCCTCCATACCCGCAGCAATCCAAGCGGCATTCCAGCCCACGTTTCCTGCACCGAGCACAACCACCCTGCCGGGGCGTACGCCTGGGGCTCCACCAAGAAGCACGCCTCTTCCACCGTGAGCCCGCTCGAGTAGATGTGCGCCAATCTGGGTTGCCATGCGCCCTGCTACTTCTGACATGGGAGCTAGTAGCGGTAGCGAGCCGTCAGCGGCTTGAACAGTCTCGTAAGCAATCCCTGTGACCTGATGTTCAAGGAGCGCTGCTGCTACCTGCGGGTAGGCGGCGAGGTGCAGGTAGGTGAATAGAACGAGC
>WLLG01000267.1 GCA_009700815.1 Actinomycetota bacterium | reverse complement strand
ATCCAGAAAGTGAGCGCAATGATGTCTGGGCCGATGGGCTTGTCCTGCGAGAGCAGGGGTTGAATTTTGGCGAAATACTCGTTGTTGTCGTTGATGCCCTCGGTGTACTTAATCTTCTGCCCCGAGGCTTTCTGGAACGAGTCGAGTGTGCCGCCCTTGCCGTACAACTCTCCTTCGGGCTTATCGATGTAGAGCGTCCAGTTATCGAACCAGAGTTCATTGTCACCAGATGATGCATCGCCGCCACTGCTGTCGCTGCTGCAGGCCGCAAGCAGCGCCGGCCCAAGTGCCAAACCGCCGAGCGCCAGACCAGAGGTACCCAAGAATTTGCGGCGACTCAGATCTGCCTGGCTTGTTGGGGATGGAGTCGAAATTCTGCGCTTTGTCACGGTTCTCTCGTTTCTGTTCAGGGTTAGTTGGACTGGGTTATGCCTGCAGCTTCAGGATCTATTGCCTCGGGAACCAGGTAGGCACCCTCATAGGCCCAGGTCATATCGACTCGGGACCCAACACTCAGCCTGCCCGGGTCATCCTCGGGGCCAAGGTGTGCAACTAGTGCTGAGCCCACATCAGTCTGCACCTCGCAGCGCACGACGGGCCCTTGGAACACCAAGCTCGTAACGGTGGTGGGAATACTGCCACCTGCCACGCCATCCACGGGGGCGAAACTTGGGACAAGTCGTTCGGGGCGAATCATCAGCGTGACGTCTGATCCGGGCTGATGGCTTCGCCCGCCGCTGGGAACCCTGAACTGCGAGCCGCTGCGGGAGTCAACCGTAACGGTGGTCCCTTCTTGGCTTCGCACCGTGACTGGCAACAGGTTTGCCGTACCAATGAAGCCGGCCACAAACGCAGTGGTGGGCTGGTGATAAATCTGAGTTGGGGTCCCGATTTGATCAGTGCGGCCCTGAGTCATGACGGCAATGCGATCTGACATCGTTAGGGCTTCTTCTTGATCGTGGGTGACAAAGATGAAGGTAATACCCACCTCGCGCTGAATTCGCTTGAGTTCAAGCTGCATTGCTTGGCGTAACTTCAGGTCAAGGGCGCCTAGTGGCTCATCAAGCAGGAGCGCCTTTGGAAGATTGACGAGCGCTCGCGCAAGCGCAATGCGCTGCTGCTGCCCACCCGAGAGTTGGTTGGGACGGCGCTTTGCATATTCTGGCAGCCGGACAATCTCGAGCAAATCAGTGACTCGCTTGGTGACTGCCGCCTCGGGAACCTTTGCATTGCGCAGGCCAAATGCAACGTTGTCGAAGACCGACATATGCGGAAACAGCGCGTAGTTCTGAAAGACAGTGTTGACGTTTCTCTTGTGAGGAGGAGTCCTAGAAACGTCGACCCCGTCAAGGAGTATCCGTCCCGCTGTGGGCTGTTCGAAGCCCGCAATCATCCGCAGTGTGGTGGTCTTTCCGCAACCCGAGGGACCAAGCATGGAGAAGAACTCACCCTCGGCAATATCAAAGTCAGCAGATTCGACAGCTGTGTACTCGCCAAACTTTTTGACCACGTTTTCCAAGCGAATGACTACATCAGCAGTACCGGCCACAGCCGCACCGTGGCCGGGGGTCCCCTCCTCCCCGAGTAGCACTTCGTTCATTCGTGGTCTCCTGTAGAACTTTCTAGTGGATCAGTTGCGAATTGTGATTTGAACAACGATGTTCTTGTTTAGTCTGAGCAGGAAGCAACAAGAACTGCAAGCTAACTTCAAGCAACTTAGAACCAATAGGGGAGTCATGGTGTCCAATTTGCAGGTACGAAACGAAAACTTAATCGGTGGTAGCTGGAGGAGCTCTGAGTCTGGCCGCACGAGTGCAGTCCTAGATCCTTCAACTGGTACCGAAATCTTTAGTTCGGCAGTGTCAGATGCGCATGATGTTGACTTGGCTGTGACAGCTGCGGCAGAGGCATTTGTGTCATGGAGTCGCACCACTCCCTTGGAGCGAGCAACTGCTCTTTTCAAATTGGCTGACTTGATCGAGGCGCGAGCCGATGACCTCATTGCGGTTGAGTCGCTCAACGCCGGTAAGCCAGTTTCGGCTACGGGCGATGAAATCTCGGGTACAGCAGATTGCCTCAGGTTTTTTGCTGGAGCTGCCCGCACGATGGAGTCCCAAGCAGCTGGGGAATACATGGAGGGCTTTACCTCGATGTTGCGCAGAGAACCCGTAGGTGTCATTGCCTCAATTACCCCGTGGAACTATCCGCTGATGATGGCTGCTTGGAAGATCGGCCCTGCACTAGCTGCTGGATGCACGGTGGTGCTGAAACCTTCTGACCTGACTCCAATGTCTTCGCTGCTGCTAGCGGAACTCACTCAAGAGGCGCTTCCGCCAGGCGTCTTCAACCTGGTGTGTGGAGACGGAGCTACCACTGGTGCAGCGCTCACCACTCACCCCCTTGTCGACATGATCTCGGTAACAGGTTCTGTAGGTACCGGAAAAGCAATAGCGCGAGCTGCTGCAGACTCCCTCAAGCGAGTGCACCTAGAACTAGGGGGTAAGGCCCCCGTCCTGGTCTTTGATGACGCAGATCTCAGCAAAGTTGCCGAGGCAATTAAGGTTGGCTCTTTTTGGAACGCCGGTCAGGATTGCACTGCAGCAGCCCGGGTCATTGTGGCCGAGGGGATTCACGATGACGCAGTTGATGCAATCGCAGAGGCAGCAGCTTCGCTCATCATTGGCCCCACTGGCGAGGAGTCAACAGAACTTGGTCCCGTCATCTCAGCAGCGCAACGCGAGCGTGTGGCCGGGTTTGTTGATCGTGCTTGTGCCGAAGGCGCAGTGGCAGTCACCGGTGGTGGTACCCGGTCTGGCGGTGGATTCTATTTTGAGCCATCAGTACTCATTGGAGTGGATCAGCGCTCAGAGATTGTTCAGCGCGAAGTGTTTGGTCCTGTGGTGACTGTTCAGCGAGCGAGCAGCGTGGACCAGGCAATCCAGATGGCAAACGACAGTGATTATGGCCTTGCGGCCTCTGTGTTTACTTCTGATGTTGGTACCGCCATGCAGGCAAGCGCGCAGCTTCGCTTTGGCACCGTCTGGGTGAATGACCACATTCCCCTTGTGCCAGAAATGCCTCATGGTGGTTTTAAGCAGTCCGGATACGGAAACGACATGAGTCAATACGCAGTGGAGCACTACACCGAACTCAAGCACGTGATGGTGAAGTGGTGACTACTCAACCAATCAGCGAGTTCAGACCCCACATTTGATTCAATTGAAACCACTATGAAGGGCCGCCGAGGGTGAAGGACTATCGGAGTTTGAGTCTTTGGTTGGACTCTTGCGGGGATGACCTGACACCGAGAGAGGCACTGCCCGGTGACGTATCTGCCGACGTGGCAATTGTTGGTGGTGGACTGACAGGGCTGTGGGCGGCGCATTATCTCAAGTCACAGGCGCCAGATTTACGCATTTTGGTTCTCGAGGCCGAGATCTGCGGGTTTGGTGCCTCGGGACGAAACGGCGGGTGGTGCTCTGCCCTCTTTCCCGCGTCTCTCGAGCAGCTAGCAGCAATGAGTACGAGTCCGTCAGTGGCAGGCAAGCGTGCAGCAGCGGTTGCACAGTATCGGGCCATGATCGATACCGTTACCGAGGTCGAACTTGTAGTTCAGCGGCTCGGAATTGACGCAGACTTTGCGCGTGGAGGGACCTTGTCCTTGGCTACAAACCCAGCGCACATTCCGCGACTGCGTGCCGAGGTTGACAACATGCACGCCTGGGGATTCGGAGAGGAGGACCTGCAGTGGCTCGAGGCCTCACAAGTTGCTCAGCGCGTCAGGGTTTCGGGAGTGGAGGGGGCCGCGTTCACCCCGCATTGTGCAGCAGTGCATCCGGCAAAGTTGGTTCGTGGTTTGGCCCGAGCAGTGGAGTCTGCAGGCGTGCAGGTGTACGAGCGCACCAGGGTGAGGTCGATCAAGCCACAGTCGGTTCAAACAGATCACGGCAACGTCAGCGCAGGAGTGGTTCTGCAATGCCTCGAGGGTTATACCCCGCAGATGTCAGGCCAGCACAGAAAACT
>WLLG01000266.1 GCA_009700815.1 Actinomycetota bacterium | reverse complement strand
TCCTGCTGCTTGGCCATTTTCCCCTTTGCACGAACTTTCACTCTCGAGTGATGACCCGCAGAAAGTGAGTCAAGGCTAGGCGAAGCCGCACTCCTCGCACACAGCGTCGGCAGCATTGATGCCAGCGTGTATCGAGAGGCTGCTTGCTGCGATGAACCGGCCTGCGTCTAGTTCGTCGGTTGCGGCGTCGGCGTACTCCTGTGCCTTTGCGGCATAAGCACGAACTTGTGGCCCTGAGACGGACTTGGTGCGGACAGGTCTAGGCATGAAGTGGTTCCACGAGTTCATCGATCGTGAGGCCGTAGACGGTGACGCCGTCCTGGACAATGTCGCGCCACAGTGTTGCGTTGCCATCGAGTCGCGCTCGTACCTCGTGATGACTCACTTCAAGGACCTCGACGCGATTGCCAGTGATGGCTCGGGCTTCGCTGCGCCTGTATCCGATATCGGTCAAAAAACGAACGATTGTTAAATAAATGAGTTGTGTGAGAAGGAGCGTCCTGCTCCGTTGGTCGGTGAGGAAGTCGCTGAGCGCCTTCTCGACGTGCCCGGGGCGGGACTCGAACCCGCACGGAGGTTTCCCTCCCGAGGGGTTTAAGCCCTCTGCGTCTGCCATTCCGCCACCCGGGCCAGCCGGACACCTCGCCCGGATGACCCATGTTACGGCCAGTGAGGCACGGTGAGAGAACTACAGGGCGTGAGTCGCAGAATTTGCGATGTTATGCCACTCGCTCATTGAGCTCTTCTGGTACCAAACGCCGCCGACTGCGCTGACTAGGCAGCCGCCGTTGCGGAAGAGGTACCGGCCGAACTGCCTGTGCCGGTATCACCCGAACAGCCGCACTAGTCGGAAACTCAAGTGCTGACCACGCAGCGCGACGAAACTGCTCGGCTTGCTGACCGACTAGACGATTCGCAACAACAACACCTTCGATCACGTCTCCTTGCACTGCTGCAAATGGACGATCTCCCCGCCGAATAGCAATCATGACCGAGCCGTTTGCTCTGCGCTGAATGGAACGATCTAGTCCCGGCAGCCGAGGTGGTGACCGAAAGACGGGGGGTGTCAAGCCTTGGGCCTTCGCCAACCCAACAATGCGTCGGACGCAGTCAGAAAAATCGGCGACTGAAGTAACTGACCTAGCCGTACTCTGTGCGCCCACTGCATCTGACTGCGGCACTGACCGCAGGCCGCTTGCGGTACCCGTTGGGCTGCCTACAGCTGCTGCAGCAGGAGTATCTGCTGGAGCAGGAGTATCGGTAGGGGAAGCACAAGGTGCAGTCGAAGTCATAGGAGCATTGTTCCCGAAGGGTGTGACACTCAGCGTTTGAACCGCAGGAGCAGGGTCCGAGGCGGATTGTGTAGTTTTGTAGCTATCTCTCGCTGCGGTTTCCGGCGACAACGTCAGGTGCATATGTCAACGATCAAAGTTCACTGGTTTCTGCCCACCGGAGGCGATAGCCGGGACATACTGCCCACCGGCCCTCAGGCACACCGGCGCGGACCGACCCATGACTACCTCAGCCAAGTGGCTCAGGCCTGCGATGACATGGGCTTTGAGGGGGTTCTGACTCCCTGCGGGACTGGATGCGAGGATGCTTGGATCAGCACGGCCTCGCTGATTCCGCAGACCAAACGCCTGAAGTTCTTAGTCGCGTTCCGGCCCGGGCTACTGAGCCCCACTCTGGCGGCACAGATGGCCTCGACCTATCAGCGGATGTCGAACGGTCGCATGCTCATTAATATCGTGATCGGCGCTGAAGATGCCGAACTGGCCCGCTTTGGAGACTTTGCGGCCAAAGACGTTCGTTATCAGCGAGCTGCCGAGTTCCTGCAAGTTCTCGAGGGCGCTTGGGGTGATGAACCCTTTGATTTTGATGGAGATCACTACAAGGTCGAGAAGGCCAGCACCCGCACTCCCCCGACAGTTCGGCCGCTCATCTATTTTGGTGGGGCATCTCCCGCAGCCGAAGAGGTTGCCGCACGCCACGTAGATGTTTATTTGGCATGGGGGGAAACCCCCGACATGGTGAGCGAGCGTCTTGACCGCATGCGCGCCAAAGCTGCCGCAAGTGGCCGGCCAGCAGACCGTCCACTGCGGTTTGGGATTCGCTTTCACGTCATCTCGCGAGACACATCCGAACAAGCTTGGGCAGAGGCAGGGCGCTTACTGTCTGGGATCGACCCTGCAGCAGTTGCAGCGGCCCGCGCTGACTTTGCAACAACTCGATCAGAGGGTCAGCGGCGCATGGCGGAACTGAGCGCAAGCGCAACCCAAGGCGACGTTCTGCCTGATGACCCTCGTGGCCTAGAGATTTACCCCAATATCTGGTCGGGTGTTGGCCTTGTCCGCGGCGGAGCAGGAACCGCATTGGTTGGTAGCCACGCCGAGGTAGCTGATCGCATCGAGGAGTACCAGGCCCTTGGCTTCGAAGAGTTCATCCTGTCCGGCTACCCGCACCTAGAGGAGGCCTATGCAACGGGCGAGGGCCTGATGGTCGAACTACGAGAGCGCAAGTTGCTTGCCCCCCTCGACGCAGTTGGTGCTGACCCAACTTTCTCATTCCGATAATGCGCATCGGGCTCTTACTCTGCGATCACATTGATCCGCACATCGCTGACGGGATCGGCGATTACACCGAGCTGTACCCGGCTGTTTTTTCACCCGCTGGAATCGACCTTCGAATCTATGAGGCAGCAGCTGGGGAACTTCCCGACAGCACATCTGAATGCGAGGGCTGGATTCTCTCTGGCTCGCGGAAATCCACCTATGACGACCTCCCATGGATCAGCGATCTCTCGGAGTTCATCCTGAGCGCAGAGAAGGACCGAGCACCCCAAATGGGAATCTGCTTTGGGCACCAACTCATTGCCAGCACGCTGGGAGGCGAGGTGGCCAAATCCTCGGCAGGGTGGGGAGTCGGAGTGAAAACCTTTGACGTGGTCGCCACGGCCCCTTGGATGCAAGCTGAACCGGAAATCACCGAGTTCCGCATGTTGATGAGCCACCAGGATCAAGTACTTCGGTTACCACCCGGTGCGGAACTCCTCGCTACCTCGCACTACTGCCCCGTTGCCGCCTATCGCGTAGCCGATCATGTGTTTTGCGTTCAAGGCCACCCCGAGTTTGTTCCCGAGCTAAGCGAAAGATTGATCACCGCCCGCCGCCCGGCGCTCGGCGACCAAGTTGCCGATGCCGCTCTGCTCAGCTTGCAGGACCTGCCCCAGCACCCACTGAACCATCAACTAGTAGCCGAGTGGACAGCGCGTTTCTTCCAGCGCTGACTCACCTCATGTCGCTACCATGGGCGAACAGGGTTTGCTTCGCTGCGGCTTGGACTGACCTGTCTCAACCGAGCCCAGTTCACTGAGTCGCTGCTGTCTGATGTATCCCTGCAGCCTGATGTATCCCTGATGTCTGGAGGATTTCATGCCACCGCTCATTGTTGGAGTACCAACCGAGATCAAAGACAACGAAAATCGAGTGGCCATCACTCCCGACGGAGTCCGCGAGCTTGAGCAGCACGGGATTCAAATTCTGGTGCAGTCAGGTGCCGGAATTCGGTCCTCAATTACGGACGAGGAGTATGCATCCGCTGGGGCAGAAATCCTTTCCGATGTCGAAGAGCTTTGGGCGCGTTCGGGGATCATCTGCAAGGTCAAAGAACCACAGGCTTCTGAATACCAGTTTTTCCGCCCGGGGCTCGTTCTATTCACCTACCTGCACCTCGCCGCCTACCCGCAGGTAGCAGCAGCGCTCCTTGAACATCAGGTCACAGGGATTGCTTACGAGACTGTTCAAGCCGCTGACGGCTCGCTACCGCTACTAGCACCCATGTCAGAAGTAGCAGGGCGCATGGCAACCCAGATCGGCGCACATCTACTCGAACGAGCACACGGCGGAAGAGGCGTGCTTCTTGGTGGAGCCCCAGGCGTACGCCCCGGCAGGGTGGTTGTGCTCGGTGCAGGAAACGTGGGCTGGAATGCCGCTTGGATTGCTGCGGGTATGGAGGCCGAGGTGCTGTTG
>WLLG01000265.1 GCA_009700815.1 Actinomycetota bacterium | reverse complement strand
TAGGGGACAACTGCCTGTGTCGCAGTGCCGAGAGCGATTGCAACTATGAGAAGGGCAGCTACTGGCAGCAACCACCAAGCTTTGTTGAGCCGGGCATACCGCATGAAGTCTGCGGCCAAGCGACCTGCATGGCGAAGGAAGAGCACGTCAAGTACACCAGCTCTCAGGGTCCAGCGGGCCTTGCTGCGGAGTAGCAGGCACTGCTATGCAGGCCAAGAGGTCCAAGTTGTATCCAGCCCTTCGGTCAGCGAGGTTTGAGGCTTCCAGTCCAGCAGCTCAGCAGCAAGAACTCCCGTTGCGCTGCGGCGGTGAGGCTCCTCAGAGGTCAGACCCAAGGCAGTAGGTAGGGCAACCCGCTGCACGGTTGACTTTGAACTCGTGGTGCTCAAAATCTGCTCAGCTAAATCGGCAATGCTTGTCTCTTGTGGGCCGCCTAGATTGACCACAGCGCCTGAGCCGCGTTCACACGCGGCAATTGTTCCGTCCACGGCATCTTGAACGAACACAAAGCTGCGAGTTTGTGTGCCGGCCCCATAGATGACTAAGTCTTGGCCCGCTTGGGCTGCGTCCAAGAACAAGGTGATGACCGAAGGGTCAACCGAGCGCGGCATGCGCGGCCCAAACACGTTGAAATAGCGGATGACTGATGCCGGCCGCCTTGACGTTGATCCTGCAGCTAGTGCGAGGTGTTCCATGCAAGCTTTGGCGTGGGCATAGCTCCATCTCGCCGCCTGTGGTGGACCGAGTAGGCCAGGAGTTTGCTCGTCGAAAGGAGTTGCAACGCTGCGACCGTAAATCTCAGAGCTTGAGGCCACTAAAAACGCTGCATCGGGCGCTGCAGTCCGAAGCAGGTTTGCAGTGCCAGTGACTGCTACCTCAATGACCTTTGCAGGATTGGCAATTGTGGATCGAACTCCCACTACAGATGCCAGATGATAGATGGCATCAAACTCGGGTGCGAGATCCCCGACGAGGTCTTGATCTGTGACGGAACCCTCGATCAGAGTCACCTGATCCGTCAGGTGTGCAAGGTTGTCCCGGGTGCCTCGAGAGAGGTCATCAAGCACAGTGCAGTCATCGCCGCGGGCAACCAAGGCATCGACAAGGTGAGACCCAATAAAGCCTGCCCCTCCCGTTATGAGTGCTCTCATCATCTCAGACTACCAAAAACCATCAGAAATCGATGATGGCTGCGTATCTGCGACGCGGTAGTACCGTCTGTAGCTGTGAGCACCACATCTCGGAGTCTGAGCTTTGTACTCCCTTTTTGGAACGAGGTTGAAGGTGCTGTGCGCACCATAGAAGTTGTCAGCCAAGCCGCAGCCGAGTTGGTTGAGACATCCGTGGTCGCGAAGGTAGAGATTTTGGCGGTCAACGATGGCAGTACAGACGCTACTGCTCAGCTCCTTGACTCACTAGCTGCTGAGAACGACTACCTGAGGGTGGTGCACCACAAAGTCAATCAGGGCCTAGGGGGAGCACTCCGAACAGGCTTCATGGAAGCGAACTCTGATTGGATTTTTTATACGGACTCCGACCTACCTGTTGACCCAATGGTCTGCGAGCGAGCATTTCGTGCCACGGAGTTACATGACGCCGACATAGTCGCTTGCTATCGGCTTGACCGCACGGGTGAGGGTCTCCGGCGAGAGGTCTTGTCTACCGTGTATAACACTGCAGTTCGAGTGGTGACCGGGTTGAACGTGAGGGATGTGAACTTTGCGGCAAAACTTCTGCGGCGCGAGTCGGTCGCGGATTGCCTACCGCAGAGCAACTCACTATTCTTCGACGCCGAACTGCTAGCCCGCGCTATGCGCGCAGGAGCGACTCTGCAGCAGATTGGGGTTGATTACTTCCCTCGGTCAGTCGGAACCTCGACCTTGTCTTCAATGAGGTCAATTCGAGATACTGCGCAGGATCTCGCTCGCCTAGGACCAACGGTCAGCATTCGCAAATAGAGACGATGTCTCATGCTGAGGAGTAGGGCAGAGTGGCCGGTGGGATCGGAGGGGGCCACTGTTAGAATGGGTGCGTCTTGAGGGGATTCTTTTCTCAGCACCACTACAACCTCATTACATCCGAGAACTGAGCGAACGGTTTGGACACGGTGACGGACAACGACCAGGCGACGAGAGTGTCCTCTAGCTCCCTTTTGGTTGTTGCTTGGGTGTTGTCGATAGCTCAGGCGTTCTTGGATTTTGGATCTCGATCTGCACGGATAAGCGCAATTCCTGCATTGGCGGCGCTGCAGATCTGCATTGTCGTGATTCTGGTCCTTCTGGCTGCGGTTGTGTTCAGGAAGATCGAGGCACGCAAAGTGCAGGCTTCCCGCAAGCTCTCGGACTGGCCACTGGCTGTTGCCCTTGGAGCATCGCTGTGTGCGCTGTTGGGTCGTGTAGCGATTTCGCCATTTGAACCAACGGTGTTCTGGCTCGCGCCTGTACTTCTAGTGGCTCCAGGAGTACTCACCTGGGAACTAGCAGTCATGTATCGGTCGGGGAGCCGGTTGACTGGCAGAACCTGGTTGCGATTCGCTGCGACTTGGAGCACTATCGGAGCGCTTTGTATTGCTGCATTCGTTCTCGGCCCAGAGCGATGGAATCAGATACACGTTCGCTCCCTTGGCCTTCGCTGGCTTGGCTGGAGCCTGTTAGTCGTGTCGAGCAGCGCAGCTCTTTATGGGGTTGCACGGCGCAGTTGGGATACTGCTCTCCGATTTCTACTCGTGGCAGTTGCTGCGCTCTCGCTAGTGGTTTCCACGTCGGGGGCGAGTTCGCTCCTCTCGAGTTCACAACCGTCACGCCTGCTTTCGCTAATCGGGGCCTCCCTCATTCTTCTCGCGATGCTCACACCAGGATTGGCTGTGACTCGGGTGATAACACGCTTGTTCAAGTTCGGATCAGCGTTGACAAAATGCGTGGGCCGAGTCTTTCTCCAGGCGAGCGAATTTCCCCGTAGCGGGAGCCGCGCTCTCGGTCGTCAGTGGCGAAGGCTGCTTCACTTTGCATCCTTCCCTCGGGTATCTGAGCCGCGGAGGATGACCCGGCAGCATGTAGTTGGCGCAGGGGTAATGGGTGTCATTTCGGTTGGGTTCATCGCCCACGGAATTTGGTGGGCCAATTCTGTGGGCTGGCAGCCAACGGGCCACGCAGCAACCCTGATGATGCGCGCCGCTCAGGTCGGAACGGTTGACCACCCTCTGTTGGGGCTCGTCACGAGCTTAGGAAGCATTGGAAAGGGTTCGCATCTGGGTCCACTTCCGATGGACTTGCTCGCTCCGTTTGTTCGCGTATTTGGCGTGCGCCTAGGTGCGTTGTTCGGTGCTTCGGCGTTCACGTTGTTGTGCTGGACGGTTTCTGTCTGGGCCGCTTGGAGGGCGGCAGGCGGAATGGCGGCGATCGCAGCATGGGTGATGGCCGCCTTGGTCATTACTGTTCCTGCACTCGGAGCCTTCTGGGAAGGAAACAACATTTCGATTTCTCTGTTGGCAATCTCAGCCACGCTGATAGCGAGTTGGGCGGCAGCCTCGGGCACCCCTCGGGCCTGGTGGTGGGCTGTCGGATTTGGTTCGTTCTGTGCTCAGTCCTACATACCCCATGCACTCATCATTATTGGTCCAGTGCTTTGGGCTGGCCTTGTTCTTGCTGGCTCAAGGCGCGAACAAACGGACCCAACTACAAATCGATCTATACGAAATGTTCTCTGGATCGGTTGGGCGATTGCTGCTGTTGCATGGTTACAACCTGCACTCGACGCTGTCCTACATCAGGGCGGAAATGTTCGTTATCTAGTCGCAGAGATATCTCATCCGCAACCGAACGTGGGGGTCTCAGGATTTCCACGAGCAATTGCTTGGGTGTTGGCGATACCACCTCGATGGGGAGAGATCACAAAGAGTTTTGCCCAGGCAGGAAGCGCTGATCTCTTTATCCGTGGCTCTCTAGCTCTCGGCCTGATCTTGGCGGTTCTGCTTCTCGTGATCTGGTGGCGCACCCGCTCAACTGCGACAAACAGTGAGCGGCAATTGCGGATAATC
>WLLG01000264.1 GCA_009700815.1 Actinomycetota bacterium | reverse complement strand
TGGCATGACCTCTGTGAGAGCTCGGGAGTTGCTGATCGTTGATTCTGACCCTGAGCGCCTTATTGACCTGCTCCTTCCCCAAGGGGTGTAGAACTGTGCGGTGCTGCTCCCCGTGAAGCCGCCGTTACGTCCCATGCTCGCAAAGGCATCAAAGGGCCTGCCGGTCGGCGACTTCCTCTATGAACCCAAGTGGGATGGACTGCGTTGTTTGGTCTTTCGAGATGGAACCACCATTGAGTTGCTAGGCCGCAATGAGAAGTCACTCACCAAGTTCTTCCCCGATCTAGTCGCTTCTTTACTGGAGCAACTGCCACAGAAATGTGTGCTCGACGGCGAACTTTTGGTAGCAGCAGATGGCCGGCTGGATTTTGATCTGCTCAGTCAGCGGCTTCAGTCGAACGCTGCGCAAGTTGAGCAGTTGGCTCAGTCTGCGCCTGCGAGCTTGATGGTGTTTGACCTACTCGCCTTGGCCGAGCAGGACCTGCGCAGGGATCCCCTCGCAGATCGTAGAAAACTGTTACTCGACTGCTGTAAGGACCTGAGCGCTCCCCTTCATCTCACTCCTGCAACAGTCGATGCAGTTGTCGCACAAGACTGGTACGACCGCTTTCGTGGGTCTGGCTTTGATGGGGTCATGGCTAAAGCGCTCGAGGGCACCTACGTAGAAGATAAGCGCACCCAAATCAAGGTGAAGCACCACCAAACAGCAGATTGTGTTGTGGCTGGGTATCGCGTGCATCCCGAGGGAGGCGTGGCCTCCCTGCTGCTCGGGCTGTATGCGGACAACCCCAGTGCTAGCAGCGCTCCCAACCTGCAGCCTGTGGGGTTATGTAGCGGCTTCGCTGCCTCACAGCGCCGCACGTTGGCAGCTGAACTGACCGAATACGAAGAGGGAGGCCATGCGGCGCACCCGTGGCCCGACTTGACCAAGGCTGTGCTCCGCAGCGGACCTCAAGAGATGGAAGGCCGCAACAAAACCTGGGCAGCAGCCATTTCTGGTGAGTGGGTGCCGTTGCGGTGTGAGCTCGTGGTTGAACTCACCTATGAGAATTTCACCTCTGCGCGGTTCCGCCAAGCGGCACGGTTTGTGCGATGGCGACCCGACAAGTCACCCACTGACTGTCGCTTCGATCAGGTGGACCAGCCAGCTCCGGCGGAGTATCAGGCTCTGTTTCCAGAAGCCTGATCACTAGCCCCGGTCGGCAAGAATTTTTTGAACCTTACGAGCAACGTCGGGGGCATCAAGTCGGTTGCACCAAGTTTCAAAATCCGATGTTGGACCCGTCCACTGCCAATCGCTGACTACTCCTACATCTAGGTCTGTCACTAAGGTGGCTAGAACCTTGAACAAGACAGCGTTGTCGTAGTCGGCGCTCAAGGTGGCAGCCAACTTTGGTGCACCACGAACTCCAGCAACATCCCATTGCCCAGCGGCATGCGGGATGTTTTCAAGATGGTTGTATTTGCGTAGCACTGCGGCCGCCGTTTTGGCACCCCAGCCGGCAAGGCCTGGGAACCCATCTGCTGTGTCGCCCACAAGAGCCAGCCAATCGGGGATTGACTCGGGCAGCACCCCGTATTTTTCTAACACTGCATCGGCGTCACGAAACTGCCCTGCTCTGCGGTCAAACTGAACCACTTTGCCGCCAACGCACTGAGCTAAGTCCTTATCTGGTGTGCAGATCACCACGCGTTCAACTTGGTCGTTATCTGCAGCAAGCATCGCTGCAGCACCGAGTGCATCATCGGCCTCAACCTCATTCATTGCCCACACGGTGAGTCCGAGAGCAGCGAGCGCCTCTTCGAGCAGTGGAAACTGAAAGAGAAGAAGTGGGTCGACATCTTCACCGGTTTTGTATCCCGGCCAGAGATCATTTCGAAACGAGCGGATGACTTGGTCAGTGGCCACACCAATGTGGGTGGCACCCTCATCGAGCATTCCTACCAACGAACGGAGGACCCCGCGAACGGCCCCAATCTGCTCATCCGAGGCATTCTTATGGCCGCCTCCTGGCGAGTAGAAATAGCGAAACAGTTCGTATGTGCCATCTACAAGGTGGACCTGCATGCAAGAACTCTGCCACGAAAGGCAATTGGGCTGCACAGGGCTGAACGGGGCACAAATCTGTGGAACGAAATCTTTTCAGGGTCTTGGCCAATCTGGGCCAAGCTGTGGACATGGGTGTACTGATTCCTGAGGACTTTCCGTTCGCTTTGCTGACAAATGATGCGGAGCAGCAGGTGGTGCGCGTCTTGCGCGATGGCCTGCGTGATGGCTGGTTCATTATTCCCAATGTGGGTATGAGCGCTCGGCGCGACTTCCAACTCGACATCGTGTTACTCCACGCAGAACAGGGGGTGCTGAATCTTGAGGTCAAGGGCCACCGGATCGAGGTGCGCGACGGCATCTGGCGAAGCGGCCGCCACCCCAGCCAGCGACTGCAGCCTCAGCCGTATCAGCAGGCACAGAGCAATGCATTTGCTCTTCGTGATCTTCTCCGCAGCGAATGCGGTCTGCCAAACCTGAATGTCGAATACGGAGTTGCCTTTCCGAATACCACCTCTTTCGAAGGTCGCCTTCCGCCAGAGGTGAACAGGGCACAGCTACTCATCGCTTCAGACCTTGACGACCCGCAACACGCAGTAGACCTACTCATGACTCACCGCTGGGGAAACCACCCCCTGTCACAAGACGAGATCGAATCCATTGTTCATGTGCTCTGCCCGAGCGCAACCTTCTCTTGGGATCCACTTGCTCAAGCAAGCTCGGCCCGCTCACGGCTCGATGACATTTGTGAAGAGCAAATCAAGGCTATGGCCGGCCTTGATATGAACACTCGCGTAGCAGTAACAGGGGCTGCCGGTACCGGAAAATCTCGATTGGCTGCAAGCTGGGCTCTGCGAGCTTTCCACCGAGAGGAACGCACACTCGTCACCTGTTATAACGAGCCCCTTGCCGCCCAACTACGCCGCCGCCTGCCCGAAGATGACTCATTGCGCATCGGACCGTTCCTGACGACGGCGCTCAGCTTGGAAGGCATGGAACCGTTAGTTCCACCCCCTGATGCCGGAGATGACTGGTGGAACGTGCATGCGGTTGGCCACCTGCTTCGCTATTGGCATCAGGTGACGGAGCAGTTCGACACCATCATCATTGATGAGGCTCAAGACTTTTCTCCCGCTTGGATAGCCGCCCTTGAAATGCTGCTCGACCCCGAAGGCCCTCGCCGAGTTTTGCTCCTAGCTGATGAGCAACAGATGCTCTACCAACGGGGGTTCACAACCCCACTCGCAGCCGACGGATGGACTCGCTGCGAGTTGGTCGTGAACTGCAGAAACAGCTATTCAATTGGCAACCTGATTCGCCGCAGGCTCAACGGTGCTCCTGCGCCACTGAACCGGCCAGAGGCCTCGGGAATTCGCTGGATCAAAGCTGAGAACCAACTAGCTGCAGTGGCCGCCGTGCAGGAACAACTCCACAAGTTGCTCGTTGAGCAAGGGCGGGACCCGTCGACAATCTTGGTGGAAACCACCGACAGCACAACTCGCGCAGCGCTACGCACCCAAGCAAACCTGGTGGCATGGGAACAGGCCTCTAGCGAACCGGGTCAGGTTGTCTGCGAGAACGTTCATCGTGCGAAAGGGCTAGAGGTGGACACCGTTTTGTTCGTCTGCCCGGACAGCGAAGTAGATGACACCTTGTTGTATATCGGCCTGAGCCGCGCCGTAGTGGAACTCATCGTTGTGGCCCCCCAAGCCTTAGCTGCTCGGCTGGGCCTAGAGCAAGCATCTGGCGAGAATGTCACATCCCCCTAGCTCCTGACTCATAGGGGGTAAGCGAGCGACGCTTACCGTTCCTGAGGAGGGCACCCATGAGTTCAACCCAATCACTTCTTTCTGACGCGCCCCAAGGTGAAGTACCAGCTCTCAGTGATGCCGTGGGTTGGCACCGTCGCCTGTGCTTCGTGGGCAGCCGACTGCTTATCTCGGGTGACCTCTCACCACAGCGCGATGTGGCTACCGCACAGGTCATCGAATG
>WLLG01000263.1 GCA_009700815.1 Actinomycetota bacterium | reverse complement strand
TATAACAGTGGCGGGCGCTCTGCTTGGAATGGCAGCGGCTGCTAACAAGCCGGCTCGTCAAAACCGATCCTTCCCCCGCTCTGTCATGCGTGTGACCCTCACTAGGGGGTCACACGCATGACAGAGCACGTTTTGGGCTGGTTTAGCTAGAGCGCTGAAGTTCCGAGGAGCGAACCAATTGCAAAGGTCAGAGCCAGCGCAACAGCGCCACCAACTCCCACTCGGAGTGCACCTCGACCCTGGTTCGCGCCACCGAGGCGTGCTGCAAGGGCGCCAAGTGCGAGCAGGCCAACAAGCGTTGCCACAGCAATCGCAATGCCTCTGATTCCAGCAGGAGCGAGAGCAGCAACGGCCATCGGGAGCGCTGCGCCAACAGCAAAACTGAAGAATGAGGAGACTGCTGCTTCTAGAGGCTTGGCAAGAGTCATGTCTGTTTGGCCTAGTTCGTCACGCAAGTGAGCCTCGAGCGGGTCAATCTCCATAAGTTGCTGAGCCACCGATGAAGCAAGCTCGGGAGTGAGACCTCGTGCCTCATAGATTCCGGTGAGCTCGGCAAGTTCGCCCTCTGGGTCTTCTTCTATTTCTAGTGCTTCGATTCTTCGCTCAACTTGTTCAACGTCGCGCTGAGAACTGACCGATACGTATTCTCCGAGTGCCATCGATGCAGCCCCAGCTGTCAGGCCGGCAATACCAGCGAGGAGGATCTGAGTTTCGGATGCACCCGCACTTGCCACACCAAGTAACAGCGCACCGGTTGACAGAATCCCGTCATTGGCACCTAGCACCGATGCCCGCAACCAGCTTGTGCGGCTGCTCTTATGAGACTCAAGATGTCGACGTGCGGGTCCGTGATGAGGAGGCATGACCACAAAGTTAGTGCCCGAATGTGGAACGATTCTCGCGTGGAGTCCAATGCTGAAGCGCGCAGTGGCCAAGAGCCTGAGGTGTTAACTGCCTTTGTGCTTGGCGGTGGCGGCAAGCTGGGCACTGCCGAGGTGGGAATGCTCGAGGCGCTAGCCGAGCAGCGAATCATTCCTGACCTTGTACTTGGAACCTCGATCGGGGCAATCAACGGCGCTGCAGTTGCATCCGATCCAACAATTGCGGGAGTGAAAAGACTGCGCACCTTATGGACTTCCATGGAGGCCAGCGGCGTGTTTGGCGGCACGGTAGTCGAACGCCTGCGCCATATGGCCAGTGCACGCACCAGCCTGCACTCGAATAGAGCGCTACGAACCCTTCTCGAACAAACACTGCATGAGCAGCGGATCGAGCAACTGCCCGTCCGGTTCGAATGCGTGGCTGCTTGCATCGAGACAGCGGGGGAGCATTGGTTTACTTCGGGCCCCGTTGTTGATGCAGTTCTTGCCTCGAGTGCTGTCCCTGGACTTCTGCCTCCCGTCCAGGTCGGGGATCGGCATTATCTCGACGGAGGAATTGTTGACTCGATTCCGGTTCAGCGAGCTGTAGAACTTGGGGCGAGCCGAATTTTTGTGCTGCAAGTAGGTCGTATCGAGCAGCCACTTACCGTTCCGAAACGACCACATGAGGTTGCGGTAGTGGCTTTCGAGATTGCAAGAAGACGAAGCTTTACCGTTGCAATGGCAAAGCTTCCTGAAGGCGTTGAGGTCCATGTCTTACCTACGGGAGGGACAGGTCCCCGTCCAAGCGATTTGCGGCAGTTTCGGTATCGCGACTTTTCGGATGTTCATGACCGAATGGTCAGTGCCAAGAGCGCGAGTTTGCGATACCTCAAGCTGCACGAACTCAGCGGCGAGGGTCCTCGATGACTGCGGGATTGCCACCTCGAGTTGTGCGGCGAGTGGTTCTCGCTCCGGCAATGATTGCGCTGACAGCGTTCTTGCTGGCAGTCACCCCAGTTGTGTTGCTGGTGCTTGCATTCCTTGTGCGCTTTTTGCCTGGCCGTTGGCGAGCATTGCGCATGTTTTGGTTTCTGCTCGTCTATCTACTGCGAGAGAGCCTTGGAACCTTTGGCCTTCTCTCGCTCTGGGTGCTGAGTGGCTTTGGGTGGAAGTTACGTTCCGAACGGTTCTCGCGCGCCCATATCCGTCTGACTGGCTGGTACCTGCGTGGCCTAGTTGGCTCTGCATCAAAGGTGCTGGGCCTTTCGCTTGTTACTGAGTCGGTTCCCGATGACCTCGCTCTTGGACCCACCCGTGCTGCGGCCTTGAAGCATCGAGAGGGGGTAACTCCAGTTCGGCCGGTTCTGGTCTTTAGCCGCCATGCCGGAGCAGGGGACTCCTTCATTTTGGTGCACTTGCTGATCAACATTTACGGTCGGCGACCCCGGATCGTGCTCAAGGATTTACTGCAGTTGGATCCCTGCGTCGACATTGTGTTGAACCGCCTGCCAAATCGATTTATCAGCCCGAACCCGCCACCGGGTTCAGGCGTGGTTGAGTCGATTGAGAATCTGGCGGCTGATCTTGAATCAGATGGTGCGCTGCTGCTGTTTCCCGAGGGTGGAAACTTCAGCGAACGCCGCAGGAGTCGGGCCATCGAACGATTGCGGCAGCAGGGTCTGGACCAAGCGGCGCAGACGGCAGAAGGGTTCGCTCATGTCCTGCCCCCTCGACCTGCGGGTGCTTTTGCTGCAATCGATGCCTCGCCTGATTCCGATGTCTTATTTGTGGCGCACACGGGCCTTGAACAACTGTCCACCTTGGGTGATTTGTGGTCGGGGCTTCCTCTAGATCGAGAAGTTCGCCTGACCTGGTGGACGGTTCGCCATGAGGACATCCCAACTGATCCGAATGAACGCGTGGTGTGGCTGTACGAGTGGTGGGAGCGGATTGATGATTGGATCGAAGAGCGTCGCGACCCAGCCCACCCAAGCGAACCGCGTCTTGCGCCGGGCGAACTAGTTGTAGCTACGGACTAGTTTGTTTCCGTGTCGGATGCTGCTATTCCTGCTGTCTCAAGCCATGTATCAACAGAGTTGCTGAATGCCTCATGGGCTACAGCGGGGCTCACCTCTGCAGAGGTAGACCAGCGGGTTGCGGCAGGCCAGGTCAATACCTTGCCGCATGCCCCTGATCGCACGGTCGGGCAGATTATTCGCGCAAATGTGATCAACCCAGTCAACGGGATCGTCGGATTCATGTTGGTGCTGATCATTATTGCTGACGGCATTGGGCCCGACATGTTGTTTGGCGGAGTGATTATTACTAACTCGGTCATTGGCATCATTCAAGAATTGCGGGCCCGCTCGGCGCTCAATCGTCTTGCCGTCTTGACTGCCCCGCATGCAGTCCTGATGCGAAGCGGGGAGCAGTTCGAGTCAGGTGTAGAAGAGGTGGTGCTTGATGACTTGCTGATTCTTGCCCCGGGCGCACAGGTTGTTGTTGATGGCGAAGTAGTTGAGTCCACAGGGTTGGAGCTCAACGAGTCACTGCTAACAGGCGAGTCAGACCCTGAACACAAAGCTGTCGGCGCCCAGGTGCTGTCTGGCAGTTTCGTTTCCTCTGGCTCGGGCAAGTACCGGGCGGTCAAGATTGGTGCCGACTCGTATGCGGCCAGTTTGGCTCAAGAGGCACGCAAGTTCTCCCTTGTTAACTCTGAACTTCGCTCCGGGGTCAACAAGATTCTGAAGGTCTTGATGTTGGCGATTCCACCAATTGCCATTCTGTTGTTCTGGCGACTGATGCAGAGCAATGACGGGGACTGGCGCATCGCTCTATCAGGGGTAGTGGCCGCCTCCGTTGCAATGGTGCCAGATGGGTTGGTGTTGTTGACGAGCATTGCGTTCATGGCCGGAGTGATCTCGCTGTCGAAGAAAAACGCGCTCCTGCGTGAGTTGGCCTCGGTTGAACTCCTCGCTCGAGTCGACACCTTGTGCCTAGACAAGACCGGAACGATTACCACAGGCAACATTGTGGTTGCAGAGCTGTTGCACCTAGGTCCGGAATCTGGTTCCAAGAGTGACCCGCAAGTCCAGGCAAGCCCTGAACACCTGTTGGCGGCCGTTGGAGCGAGCGATCCCGACCCCAATGCAACCCAGCAAGCCATTGCAAAGGCTTATCCCGAAGCTCCAAGCTGG
>WLLG01000262.1 GCA_009700815.1 Actinomycetota bacterium | reverse complement strand
GAGTTCAATCCCAGCGAGGGTCTGCTCCTCGAACGACTGCTCATGCACCTTCCGGCCGTCGCCGTGAGCGCCCCTCGCTAAACTGCGCCACCCCGCCGGGATAGCTCAGTCGGTAGAGCAGCTCACTCGTAATGAGCAGGTCAGGAGTTCAATTCTCCTCTCGGGCTCCACTCCGACCGGCCGGGTCCCTTAGCACTAGCAGGGGTCCGGCGGTTCGCACTGCTGAGGGCTCCTCCGCGTGGACTAGAAGTCGTGTAGCTACCTCTGGCGGATGCCTTCGATGATTGTCTCGGTCACGCTCGTGATGTAGGTCTGGCGGTTCAGGGGGCCGTCGATCGCGTCGAAGGCTGTTGCAAGGCGCGGCAGATTGAACGGGGCAGCTCCAGCCTGTGAAAGGAAGAAGAGCTCCCTGAGGGTGACCGGCCGGATCTCGGCCTGTTGGCGGAGGCGAGCGATGAGAGCGATGAGTGAGTCAGCCCCGGGCCACAGTGAGGTAGCCATGAGCTGGTCGAGCCGTGCGCCGTCCCCGGGGCCCTCTTGGTTGAGGAGCTTTCCAATCTCTGGGTGCTGACTCGCTGCGGTAATGAACGAGTGGATGGTCGCTCGGAGCTGTTCGAGGTCGTCGAGGCCTTCGGGCCACGCGGCGCGAGCTTCGGCGAAACTTGCGTTGAAGCAGGCGACACCGAGCTCGGCTGCCGCAAAGTAGAGGGACTGCTTCGTTCCGAAACGCTGGCTGATCGTCTCGTGGCTAAGGCCGAGCTCGGCGTTCAGAGCCCGGACCGACATGGCTTCGAAACCCTGAGACGCAAAGGAGCGGAGGGCTGCACGGAGGATCTCGTCGTCCGTCTTGATAGGTGGTCGTCCTCGAGTTCTTACCGAATTCATACCCTTACCTTGTCATATACCAAGAAATCCTTGCGTATCTTGACATCTGCCAAGTAAATCACGCTGTCACACGAGGAGCACCTTGCATAGCCGAACGATCATCAGCAGTTTTCTGATCACCGCGGCATTGTTGAGCGCTGTTGCTGCTTGCACCTCCTCGGATACCACACCAACCACCGTCTCACCCAAGACCACCTCAACGGATGGCGAGCCAACCCAGCACGCTTTCGAAGCCGACCACTTTGAGTCCGGTGCGATAGTCGGCGACGTTGTCACTGAGGACTGCACCCTCAGTGGCGGCACCGTGACGAAATGTCAGCGTGTGACCATTGCTGGCTACCCGAGCAGCTACAAGGTTGGCCCCTTCTGCCCAGGGACAATCACCACTCCGGCCGAAGAGGCCGGAATCTGGTTCGACGGCAACGGTGTGTACAACTTGGATGGCAACTTCATTGCCAATCTCTCCACCTTCTATAACGACGACGAGTGGCACATGTACGACAGCGATGGAAACGTCAAAGTCACCAACACGCAAGAAGCGTTCGAAGGTGCTGCGCGACCCGATGTTGATCCGCTCTATCAGAACCACTGCGTGCAGGGCCGTCTTGAGTGGCTGCCCGGGGGTGTGCCGGTTGAAACGACTGTTCTCATTCCAGCGCAGCCAGTCAAAGCAGCGAGCGCATCGTCATCGCATCCCGGCAATTTGGGCGTGACTCTTGATGGGGTCGTGATTGCTGAGTCCGCGCCCGTCAGCGCGATTCTGGGAGCACACACGATTGCAGCATTCGATGATTGTGGCGGCCACTACAACCCCATAGCGGGGTACCACCTTCATGGCGCCATGGGATGCGGTCACCTGCAAGATGATCACGTAAAAGGCGAGACGGCGATGTTCGGCTACGCAATCGACGGTTACCCAATTCACCTCCCACTTGACGATGCCGATCTAGCGACCGCAGACCTTGACGAATGCAATGGTCATTCATCTGCATCCGAGGGTTACCACTACCACGCGAACAGCGCGGCGAAGAACGCTGTCCTGCCATGCCTCATGGGCGAATTCGTCTCAACCGCCGCCGAAGGACAGCCGCAGGGAGCACCCGGAGGTGCGCAAGGCGGAGCTACTCCACCAGCCATGAGCCCAGCGGATCTTTCAAGCGCTGCGGCCAAGCTCGGCGTGACTGTTCATGAGTTGGAAGATGCGCTAGCCGATGGTCCAAACAGCAACCCTGAGACTGTCGCAGCGGTCCTCGGAGTGTCAGTAGCGGATCTCAATGCAGCATTACCACCGAGACCGGAAGGGTGATGATTATGAAAAATCGTATCCCTATCGGAATATGTCTCAGCGCCCTCCTCGTAGCAAGCGTGTCCTGCGGAGGATCTGCGAAGTCAACCAGTACCAGTGAATCGGCTCCCACAGTGAGTTCGACCTCTACTTCGCTGAGTGTGAACACCTCCATTGCGAACACCTCGATTGTGAACACCTGGGTTGGGCCGCCAGCAGACACCACTCAATTACCTATTGGAACTTCGAAGGTGTCTCTCACGGCCCCAACGGTTGGCGGCCTTTATGCATGCGATGCCGGAAACCCCAATGGGGGAGGGGCAGATGTCGCCGGACCATGGATCGATGAGGCCGCCGGGACTTGGAACGCGAATGAGAAACTGTCGGTGCAGGGCAGCGTCGCCTGGCCCATGGCCAAGTACACCGAGGTGATCGAGGGGTCGGAGCGCAAGATCAGCAGCAACGGCTTGCCCGTCGGTGATGTGACTGGCACCTTCCCCATAGCAACTGATGATCCGGCGTACTCCTATGACCGCAACCCGAACACAATCGCCGAGACCGCCGTATCGAAGTCGCTACCCGTGACCCCGACCCCCGCAGCCACACCGGGGTGCCTTGGTAAAGCTGCGATTGGTGTGCTCAAGAACGGCGTGGTGCTCTACGCGCCGCTTGACGAACGTAACCGTGATGCCGTGGCCTACGAGACCCAGGACGATTGTGACGGCCACCCGCAGCAGTCATCGAATTATCACTACCACGATGTGCCATCCTGTCTGCTCGCCGCCGCAACTGGCCCCTCTACTGTCGTTGGATTCGCCTATGACGGCTTCCCGATCGTGGTGGAGCGCAACGCCTTAGGCGAGCTGCCAACCAACGCTGACCTCGACGAGTGCCACGGCCGCAACTCGCCCGTCCTGCTCGACGGCAAAGTCGTCACCACCTACCACTACTCGGCCACCTCTGAGTTTCCTTACACCGTTGGCTGCTACCACGGAAGCCATGTCTGATCATGAACATCACTCGGAAAAACCGTCTGGATGCCGGTGGAGGAAGTCTGAGCCGGATCAGGCGTCGTGCAGCCTGGGTGCTCGTCCCGCTGGCGGTATTCGTCGCCGTCGGGGCGGTGATCTACTACCAGACCACCTCGGCTGACAGTACCTCCGACGTGGTCTACCGGACCCCGTCGGCGCCGCGACTCACGGCCGGCCCTAGCGAGCAGCTTTTTCGCATTGATCCGACCCGCTCAAGCGTTACCTACGACGTAGCCGAGCAACTCGTTGGGTTCGATGCGAGCCACGCAAAGGGTTCGACGAGTGGCGTTGCCGGCGACATTGCATTGAACTCCGCATCGCCCTCGGCCAGCCGGCTCGGGACGATCGTGGTCAATGTGGAGCAGTTGCACTCCGCCAACCGACTCCGTGACGCCCGAATCCGCGATGACTTCCTTGAGTCCCACAAGTTCCCACTCGTGACATTGTCCAATGCTTCGATCAGCGGGATGCCGGTCAAGATCGAGAATGACACTCCCTATAAGGTCCGCATCAAGGGAACGCTGAAGGTCAAGGGCACCGAAGCACCGGTCGAATGGGCGGCAACTGCTCGCAGCACTGATGGCGAACTGCAGATCACTGCCTCAACGACGGTCAAGATGTCGAGTTTCGACGTCGGCCCCATTCGCTTGCTTGGCCTAGTCAGCACGTCTGATGATGTGAAACTGAGCATGGAGCTTGTCGCTACTGATGCAGCGAAGCTCACCGTGCCAGCGACTCTTCCTGCACCTACGGGGCCCAAGGAATCAGTCACGCAGGTGTCGTACCGTCGTGATGTTCAGCCTGTACTGGAGTCGAGTTGTGCGTCATGTCATGCCAAGGGCGAGTCCGGTGCAGAGCACTGGCAACT
>WLLG01000261.1 GCA_009700815.1 Actinomycetota bacterium | reverse complement strand
GAGGTCCTTGCCGGAGATGAGCAACTTCGCAGCCAGATTGAGGCGGGAACGCCGCTTGGCAGGTTGGGCCGAGCAGATGAGGTGTCCGAGTTGATTGTGTTCCTTCTTTCGGATCGATCTGCCTATCTGACCGGACAAAATCTGGTTCTAGATGGCGGCTCTCTGTTGAATTCAGCGCAAATGGATCCCGTGCTCGAAACCATGCTCGACCGGTACTCCTGACTGATCCGCTGGGCAAACTGATCCGCATGGCCCCTTGTGCAGATTTTTGCCCGGTCTAGACTCATTGACACATTCGCTAGGTCTGGGAAGATGCTGCTGTGATGATTCGCTCTTGGCACAAAGATAATGATTCGGTTTCGGATTCCTCGGGGACCGTGTTGTTCCCGTCCGTCGTGTTTGGCGACGTTCCCGTTCGACGCCTGTACCTAGCCGCAGCAATTTTGGTCCTCAATCTTTGTGACGTGTTGCTCACACGGGCGGTGCTTGACCGAGGTGGTGTCGAAGGCAATCCGCTCATGGCCGGCTTGATGGAAGGTCTTGCCGCTCCACTTGGAGTGAAGGCAATCGGAGCAGCAGTAGTTGGAATTCTCTTGATGATTTCTCCGGCTGATTCAAAGTTCGCTGAGCGTGCAGTTGTCTGCGTGGCAGGGCTGTACTTAGGAATCGTTATCTGGAACACCTCGCTTCTTGGAATCCTCAGTCTCGGCTGAGCGAATTCACCTAGGAACTAGAACCTGTTCCAGTTTCACCTGACAGGGGAATGTCGGTGGAGTTAGCATCCATAAATGGACGCACCCTCTGAACTCCCGGGCACTTCGACTTTTCTAGACCCTGAAAAGGTCCCCAAGATTGTCTCAGTCGATGATCATGTGATCGAACCTGCAGATGTCTGGACATCTCGACTGCCCTCGAAATATTCCGATGTGTGGCCACGCACCATGCAAGAGCGTGGTCATATGAACTTTGTCGGTGGCGTGTTCTCGTATGAACCCTCAGATGATGGTGAACTCTGCGACTGGTGGTTGTACGAGGACCTCAAAGTTCCCCAGACTCGGCTCTCGGCTGCTGCGGGCTTTGATCGCGATGAAGTCAAAGTTGTGGGTATCACCTACGAGGAGATGCGCAAAGGGTGCTGGGACCCAGTTGCTCGACTTGAGGATATGGATGCCAACTGGACCGAGGCACAGATGTGCTTTCCGTCTTTCCCGAGATTCTGCGGCCAGACCTTTATGGAAGCCAAGGACAAAGAACTCTCTGATCTGTGCGTGAAGGCGTATAACGATTGGATGGTCGAGGAGTGGTGCGGTGGTTCTGATGGCCGGCTCATCCCGCTCACAATTGTTCAGTTGTGGGACGCGAACCTTGCCGCAGCAGAAGTTGTGCGCAATGCGGCCCGCGGGGTCAAAGCCGTGTGCTTCAGCGAAATTCCGCCGTACTTGGGTCTGCCGTCAATCCACACTGACTACTGGGAGCCTCTGTTCAGAGCCTGCGCAGAGACCAACACCGTTATCAACATGCACATTGGGTCAAGCTCAAAGATGCCCTCTACCTCTACCGATGCCCCTGCGGCAGTGGGATCAACGCTGACCTTCGGTAACGCTATGAGCTCCATGACGGACTGGCTTTTCTCGGGTTGGCTCCAGAAGTTCCCGACCCTCAAAATTGCCTACTCCGAAGGCCAAATCGGTTGGATTCCCTACATCTTGGAGCGTGCCGACAAGGTCTGGCATGACAACCGTGCTTGGGGCGGATTTGGCGACAAAGTTCCCGAGCCGCCATCCACCTATTACTACCGACAAATGTACGGCTGCTTTTTCGATGACGAATACGGCCTAGACAATCTAGAGAAGGTGGGAGTGTCCAACGTGTGCTTCGAGACCGATTACCCGCATTCCGACAGCACCTGGCCCAATTCCCGTGAAACAGCGATCAAGCTCATGGGGCACCTTCCGCCCGAGGTCCTGCGCAAGTTGATGCGCGGCAACGCCATCGAGATGCTTGGATTGGATCTCGATGTCTGAGTCCACCTATCGCTTAACCATCGGCGGCGAATCTGTAGAGGGCGCCGCCGGCACCTACGAGATCATCAATCCCGCAACAGAAGAAGTTGCAGGCCTTGCGCCCGAGGCCTCGGTTGAACAAGCCAACGCTGCTGTTGAAGCGGCTGCAGCGGCCTTCGAGTCTTGGTCAAGGACCAGCCCCGAGGAACGTTCCGCTCTACTGGATCGCGCAGCTGACCTGATTGACGCTCACCGGGAAGAGATCATTCCCATCCTGCAGGCCGAGACTGGCGCCACCATGCGCGTGGCCAAAACCATGCAGTTCCCGCAGGCCACTGCTCGATTGCGGCGCTATGCCAAGGGCGCTCTTGAGTCAACGCTCATTCCGCTTGAGCCTGCAGTTTCTGCCACAACCCCGTTAGCGCCGGGTGGGCTGATCTCGGCGGTGGCTAACCGTGCAAGCGTAGGCGTGGTTACTTGCATCACCTCGTACAACTTCCCGATGACGAACATGGCTGGCAAGATCGGCCCGGCCCTAGCAATGGGTAACACCGTGGTGGTGAAACCCGCTCCGCAGGATCCGCTTGGAGTCATCCGCATGGTGGAACTCATGAATGAGGCCGGGTTCCCCCCGGGGGTCATCAATGTGGTGACAGGACTCGACACGGCGCCATCAGAAGCTGTGGTTGCCCACCCGCTGACGGACATGGTCTCGTTCACGGGGTCGACCGGAGTAGGTCAGCGAATTGGCGCAGTGTGCGGCGCACAGATGAAACGCCAGCTCATGGAACTTGGCGGCAAGGGTGCCTGCATTGTTTTTGAAGATGCAGATCTCAAGGCAGCCATAGGCGGGATCTCGTCGGTCTGGGCGTTTCACTCCGGGCAAATCTGCACCTCACCTACCCGTGTGATTGTGCATCGCTCCGTCTACGACCATCTCGTAGGTGGTCTGACTCAGGCCATTGGTCACCTCAAGGTGGGAGACCCACTCGAGCGTGACACTGTGGTTGGCCCAGTGATTTCTGGTGCGCACCGTGATCGTATTGAGGGCTATATCGCAACTGGTGTTGCCGAAGGTGCAACGGTTGCTGCAGGCGGTACCCGACCAGATATGGAACGCGGGTTCTACGTCGCACCCACCTTGTTGGTGGATTGCACAAACCAGATGACTCCCGTCCGCGAAGAACTCTTTGGGCCCGTCGTGGTTGTGGTTCCCTTCGACGATGAGGACGAGGCCATCGCAATCGCAAATGACAGTGATTACGGCCTGTATAGCTACGTATTTTCCAAAGATGCGTCTCGAGCATGGAACGTGGCAAGGCGTTTGCGCTCTGGCAACGTGGGAATCAACACCATGCAGCGCAACAACGAGGCTCCATTTGGCGGGTTTAAGCAATCCGGAGTTGGTCGCGATGGTGGCCGATTCGGTCTGCACGCATACTCCGAATTGCAGTCAATTGTCTGGCCGGGCTGACATGGACCATCTGAGCGGGGGGCTAGGGTCACCATCATGAAGGCACTTGTATGGGATGGCACAGAAGCAAAAGTTGAAACTGATGTTCAGGTCCGTGACCTGCGCGCTGGTGAAGTGAGGGTTCGTATCGATGCCGCTGGACTCTGTCATAGCGACGTGTCGGTGCTCAATGGAACCATCATGTTTCCGCCACCTGTGGTCCTGGGCCACGAGGGTGCCGGCGAAGTCATTCAGGTTGCGCCTGACGTGACCAACGTTGCAGTTGGTGACCATGTGGTGCTGTCAACCCTTGGTAATTGCGGACAGTGCGGTAGCTGCGACCGCGGGAAGCCAACGTTTTGTCGGCAGTCCCTAGGCAAGCTGTCGCGGCCGTTTACTAGCGGTCAGGGCGAGGACACCAAGAAACTGTTCCAATTCGCCAATCTTGGCGTGTTCTGCGAAGAGACAGTGGTCAAGGCGACTCAGGCAGTGAAGATTCCTGATGAGGTTCCGCTGACCTCGGCCTCGCTGATTGGCTGTGGCGTACTCACCGGAGTCGGTGCAGTATTCAACCGGGCCAAGGTTTCCCACGGCGAGTCAGTGGTGGTAATCGGAGTCGGAGGGATCGGACTTAACGCCATTCAAGGAGCAGCTC
>WLLG01000260.1 GCA_009700815.1 Actinomycetota bacterium | reverse complement strand
TCACCACTGAAGTCAGCTGGGACTTTGCCGAATGGGGCCTGAATCGCGACTCCTTCTTGGAACTCCATAAGACCTCGGTTCAAGACCACCGTATGTTCAAGAACATGCCCGCCTTGGAAGGTGTGTCTGATGCGCTGTGGCGGCTCTCTGATGCCGGAGTCTGGATCCGCATCGTCACCCATCGCCTTGTGACGCACTGGGGTCATGCGCTCATTGTCTCGGACACGGTTGACTGGCTCGACGCGAAGAGCATCCCGTATCGAGATATCTGCTTTCTCGGCCGAAAGCCAGAGATCGAGGCAGACGCTTATGTTGAGGATGCCCCGCACAATGTGGAAGCACTTCGCGCTCGGGGCAACACGGTGATTGTTTTTGACCAGCCCTATAACCGAGATTTGGATGGCTTACGGGCCAGCAACTGGGTAGAGGTCGAGGCAATTGTCTCTGAGCTCGCCGCTGAGAAGGTAGGCAGCTTTGCCAGTCAGCTGCCTGGTGTGGACGCAGGCGCCGACCGTCTCGGCAGAAACCAGATCAACGAAACCTGAAACTGGTAGCGCTCAGCCTGCGCTGGAGTTGTTTCTCGCTCCGTGCATGCTCGGATCAAACTGACTCGGAGCGGCAGCAATGCTGGATGGGGGCGGACCGAAGCGACGCAACACAAAGTCTCGAAGACCCATAACTCGGGCCCGTGCATCAAAAATGATGGGGCGTGTTGACGGTTTCTGAATGCCTCGCAAAGTCTGCACAATGGTGAACCAAGCCCGAATAAAAGCGTGGTAATTGCCACTCATCTCTTGCACGAGCAGCAGCGTGTTCCGGGTTTGCAGATAATCCACCACTGCCAATCCGGAACCAATATGAATGTTCTGCACCCGCGCACCGCGGATCAGGCCAATACTCCAGCCTGCTGCCCGAGCCCGCAGTGCCAAATCAGCCTCTTCGCAATACGAGAAGAAGCGCTCATCGAACAGCCCAATTTCGGCCAAGCAATCTCTTCGCAACATCATCAGCGTGCCATGAGGAAACGCCGCATCCTCCCAATGAGCACCCTCCCCATCCAGAGCAGCCCCACCATGAGCAGCCGAACTACGCACGTGAGTTGCAGGTACCACCATGCCGCCGAAGTAGGGGTCAATAACTGGGATCATGCCATCGCCCACATCGGCACACATCAGCCCAGCCATTGGTTGAGCTTGGGCCTCTAAAAGCATGGACGCCAGACAGCCGGGGAACGGGTCAACGTCATGGGGTGCGAGCACAACCCAGTCACCATCCTCTGGGTCGGCAAGAAACTCGCGCAGACCTACGTTTGCACCAGGCCCGAATCCTGCATTTGCGCCCACTTCGATCAGGGTGACTTGTGACTGTCTCTCATCAACTGCTCGGGTCAATTGTTTGAGCGCTTCTGGCCGAGACCCGTTATCTACCACCGTGATACGAACAGGCACCTCTCGGTGCAGAAACCGGTCAATTGTCTCGATACAGGCCTGTGCCTGATTCCAGTGGACAAGCACCACCCGCAAAGGCGTCGGTGAACTCGACAAGGTCACACGAGAGGGCGCTCAGAGGGAGCAATTGGGGCTGGGAGTGACGTCTCCCCCATCAAGAACTCGTCTACTGAGGCAGCACAGGATCGCCCTTCGGCAATTGCCCATACAATCAGACTCTGCCCACGGCCGGCATCTCCGCACACAAAAACGCCCGGAACCGAACTTGCCCAGTCATCATCTCGTTGCACGTTGCCGCGAGAGTCAAGCGCAACCTCAAACTGATCGAGTAGTCCGTTCGTTTCTGGCCCAGTAAAGCCCATCGCTAACAGCACCAAATCGGCTTTGAGTTCTACCTCTGAGCCTTCAACTGGCTCGAAGCTCATTCGGCCATCAGTGACAACTTGCTCAACCTGCGCGTAGCGCAACGCCCGCACACGGCCCTCGTCATCACCTAGGAACTCAATGGTGTTCACTGCAAAGACGCGATCCCCGCCCTCTTCGTGAGCCGAGGAGGTGCGATAGATGAATGGCCAGGTGGGCCACGGGTTTGCACCGGGGCGAGTCTCTGGAGGCTGCGGCATGATCTCGAACTGGTAGACCGCCTCGGCACCCTGACGATGCGAAGTTCCCAAGCAGTCAGCGCCGGTGTCTCCACCTCCGATGATGACCACATGCCGGCCAGCGGCAGAAATCTCTACCTCATCCACTGCCCAGTCACCCTCTTGGGCACGGTTAGCCATCGGCAGAATTTCCATTGCCTGATGGATTCCCTGCAGTTCCCGTCCGGGAATGGGAAGGTCGCGGGCAAGCGTGGCACCGGTGGCTATCACTACTGCATCAAAATCTTCTTGCAGTTCTGCCACGGTGACGTCGACCCCGACATCGATATTGACGCGGAACTCAGTTCCTTCTGCTCGCATCTGCGCAAGTCGACGATCAAGAACTCGCTTTTCCATCTTGAATTCGGGGATGCCATAACGAAGCAGCCCACCGATTCGATCTGCGCGCTCAAAGACAATGACGGAATGCCCGGCCCGAGTGAGTTGTTGCGCAACGGCTAGGCCCGCTGGGCCAGATCCGATCACGGCCACCTTCTTGTCAGTCAATCGCGCCGGACGGACGGCGTGTACCCATCCTTGTTCCCATGCGTGATCAATGATCGAGACCTCAACCTGCTTGATCGTCACCGGGTCAGAATTAATCCCCAACACACAGGCGGACTCGCAGGGTGCGGGACAAAGCCTGCCCGTAAACTCGGGAAAATTGTTCGTTGCGTGCAGGCGCTCGATGGCTTCATGCCAGCGGTCTTTGTAGACCAGATCATTCCAATCGGGAATGATGTTTCCGAGCGGACAGCCGTTATTGCAGAACGGAATACCACAATCCATGCACCGGCTGGCTTGGTCCTTCAGGTGATCCTCTGGGAACTCCTCGTAGACCTCTTTCCAGTCCAACAGTCGTACCGGAACCGCCCGGCGAGTTGGCAGTTCGCGATCATGCTTTAGAAAGCCTTTTACGTCACCCATTACTGACTCGCCTCCATGACTGCTTCGTCAACATTTCGTCCTTCGGCCTCGGCCCGCTTGATGGCCTCTAGCACTCGCTTGTAATCCTTTGGCATGACCTTCTTGAATGAACCCAGCACGTTGTCCCAATCCTGAAGCATCTCCCCCGCACGAGCGGACCCTGTCTCGGACTGATGACGCTCGATGCTGCTCTTGAGGAACTCAATATCGGTTGAATCAAGCTCCTCGAAGGAGACCATCTCATAGTTGACCCTGGTCGCGAACTGGCCGTCGTGGTCATAGACATAGGCAATGCCGCCAGACATACCGGCGCCGAAGTTTCGCCCGGTGGATCCCAGCACCACCACGCGCCCGCCAGTCATGTACTCACATGCGTGATCCCCGACGCCCTCAACAACTGCTGTGGCTCCCGAGTTACGAACGCAGAACCGTTCGCCAACCTTGCCGTTCAAGAACAGCTCGCCGCGAGTGGCTCCGTACAAGATGACGTTGCCCGCAATGATGTTCTCGGCTGCAATCAAATCAGCGTGGCTACCTTCTGGTGGCCGCACAACAATTCGGCCGCCCGACAAACCCTTGCCCACATAATCGTTTGCATCACCGTGCAGACGCAGGGTGATTCCGTGGGGCAAAAATGCTCCGAAGCTGTTTCCTGCAGAACCATCAAAGTCGATCACGATGGTATCTGCAGGCAGGCCTGCGCCACCGTGCTTCTTGGTGACCTCATGGCCGAGCAAGGTACCAACGGTGCGATTGACGTTGCGGATTCCAAGGCGCAGATGCACGGGCTGTGATTGTTCAATCGCTGGAGCGCATTGCTCGATCAGAGTCACGTCAAGCGCCGCCTCAAGACCATGGTCCTGCTTGCGATGCCAAGACAAATGATCATCGGAGCGTGGTTCTACAACATGCAAGATCGGGCTCAGGTCAAGGCCCGCTGCCTTCCAATGACCTACCGCCTCGGCGGCGTCAATCACCTCGGCATGGCCGATTGCGTCTTCCAGACTGCGGAATCCGAGTTCAGCGAGCAACTCGCGCACTTCCTCGGCAATAAAGAGCATGAAGTTCTCTACAAATTCAGGCTCGCCAGAGAACC